>JAENVT010000249.1 GCA_016650435.1 Ilumatobacteraceae bacterium | reverse complement strand
TTCTTCGGTGGAACGGCGTAGCCCCAATCGGCCGACAGGCGCCACACGGGCACAAAATTCGGCGCGTCGGCAGCTGCCTGAAGCGACGTGCCACCGATCAGCGCCGCGGCGCTCCCGCCGATACCGAGCAGCAGGAACCGTCGTCTTCCAACCATCGTGATTCACCCATCTCCCTTAGGCCAACCGAACTGCCGCCGGCTCCGGGAGCGTCACCATCCTCGTTGCTCGGTTTGGCCTTCCCGTCGCGTCCTCGGCGCGGTTTGCCACACACGAACGATTCCATCAACCGACCTTCCGAGCGCACACCCCTGCGGATGCCGCTTCCGAAACATCGTCCAGAACCACTACATGCAGCTCGCCGTGGACGGCGATCGACAGGTCAACTGCTACTTCACTTCTCAAACAATGACGCATCCGCAACCGGCAACGTCGATCTTCTTTCGGCATTCTTTAGGAGAACTTGAGGAATTCTTGACGGATACTTTGTCAAGGGGTTGTCTCAGCCTCCAGCGCTACCGCTGCTGGTCGCGCAGCGTTGTGATGGCTTTGGCAATCCGCCGTTGTCTGGTCTCGTCAGTATTGGCGCCTTCGATCGCCAGCACATGTTGGCTTTTGTGTGAGAACGACATCGACTCGAATCGCTGCTTCGCAGCGGGCTCGCGATCGAGGGCAGCGGCAAAATCGGCCGGCACGGTGACCTCTCGTGGCTCCGTGTCGAGTTCGAGCTTGACTTCTACGTGGTCGCCAGCAGCAACGCCGGCTGCCTGACGATTCTGGGCGCTGACACCGATCATGAAGACACCGCCCATCGGCGCGATGGAGCTGCGGTACGTATGCCTGCCGATCGTCACCTTGACTGGTGGCCGTTTGCCGGCACCGAACGCCGCGACGACATCGGGCGGGACCTCGAAACCGGTTGCAGTCTTGCCGTGCAATTGAAGGGTCACGGAAAATCTCATAGCTGGACACCTTTGTCGAGGCAGATACCGATGCGCAAGCAACGATGAAGCCAGATCTCGGGGCGTTCCTCGGGTACGTTATGGGCGATGACGCGACTGTGTGAACGACCTGGATGTTCGCAAGTTGCGGAGATGACCTACGGCTTCGACGCCGAGGTTCTCATGGTGTGGATCGATGCCTACGAGCGGGTCAGCACCGACCGCGCCGGGGTGTTGTGCCGCCGTCACGCCGATGCGATGGTCGTGCCGCTCGGGTGGATGCTCGATGACCGCCGTGATCCGATCCCGCGCCTGTTCAAAGCTCCGGCTCAACCGACAACGGCAGCGCCACGGCATCGCCGGGCGCCAAGTCATCACGGCAACGATACCGAACAGTTGGAACTTGGTTCCGACGTGGTTGCCGGCGAGTTGGTGGCCGACGAAGACGTGCCTGGCAACGGTGACCGACCCAACGACACCGAAGTGCTTCCGTGGAAGCCGGCGTTCGATCAGACCGATGATCTCGACGGGTTGCTGGAGGCCAGTAGCCCACTGCTGGCGAGAGCGTTCGGTGGCCAACAACGACGACGTCGCAGCGGCTAGCTAGACGCCGAGAGCGAGTGGAACGCGCGGGCCGCGCATCCGAACCAGCGATACTTGCGGGGATGGATGTCACCGCCTCGCTCGAAGCACCGTGCGCCGCCGAGCGACTGTTCGAGCTGATCGATGACCTGTCGACCTATCCGCAGTGGAATGGCCTCGTGCACAGCGCAATCGCAGAGCCCGGTGACCAGCCGGTATGGGATGTCGAGTTGCGTGCCCGCCTCGGACCGTTGGCGCGTAGCAAACGGTTGCGCATGATCCGAACGGTTCGAGACGCTGAGGCGTTCATCGCGACGTTCGAGCGTGATCAAGCAGACGGGCGCAACCACTCGCCATGGGTGCTCGATGCGCGAATCGTCGAGCGCGACGGTCTCAGCACGTTGACGATGCGCTTGCACTACGGCGGCTCGCTGTGGACCGGCGGGGCGCTCGAGCGAGTACTAGCCGAGCAGATCACGTCGGGTCGTGAACGTCTGCTCCAACTCGTGGCGACCACGCACTGAATCGGCCGTCGTCGCTTCGTTGCAGCGTCAACGGGAGGCCGAAGCAATCGCTGAGGTTGGTCGACGTCAGCGTGCGGCGAATCGGGCCCGAGGCAACGACCTTGCCCTCGCGCAACATCAGCACATGGGTCATGCCCGGTGGAACCTCATCGAGGTGATGGGTCACGAGGATCAACGGCGGCGCAGTCGGATCGGTCGTCAACTCGGCGAGGGCCAGTACCAACTGCTCGCGGCCGCCCAGGTCGAGGCGGGCGCTCGGTTCATCGAGCAGCAGCACTGCCGGCTCGTTCATCAGTGTGCGGGCCAGCAGCACACGCTGTTGCTCACCCGACGACGTCGTCTTCAGCGGCCGCTCAGCGAGCCAGGCGACACCCATCCGCTCGAGGCAGGCGAGCGCCCTGGCCTCGTCCGCGGCCTCGTAGCGATGCCACCACGGCTCCAACGCCGCGTACTTTGCCGTCATCACGATGTCGAGGCAGCGAAGCTCAGGTCGCAGTTGCCCAGCGAGTGACGGCGACATGTAGCCGATACGACGCCGCAGCACGCGCACATCAGTGCGGCCGAGCCGTTCTCCGAGCACTTCCACGTCGCCGCTCGAGGGGTGCTCGTACATGGCCGCGATGCGCAGCAGCGTGGTTTTTCCAGAGCCGTTGGCCCCCAAAACGATCCATCGCTGGTCGGGCAACACTTTCCACGTCAGCCGCGCCAAAATCGTCCGGTCGTCACGCACGAAGCTGACATCGGTCAGGCGCAGTACCGCGGACCCGCCGGGGGGCGCGGCTGTGGACACAATTTCGGACACGAACTGCGACGATATCGCCACGGAGAGTAAGAGGTGCCAGTTGGAATGCCCAATCCACTGGTACCCTGCGCACTGGGATGCGTCGGATTTTGATGATCGTGTCGGCGGTGAGTTTGCTCGCGCCGCTGTTGTCGACCACAGTTGGACGCGCCGCGGACCCCGATCCGTCCGCCCAACAGGCCGCCAAAGAGATCGCCGACGCCCGCGAACGGGCCAACGCCGCAGCAGATGCATACTTTGCATCCGAGTCGCGCATTGATCAGCTCACCCTGCAGCAGGGTCAACTCCAGTCCGAGATCACTGCGCTCGAAGGCGACGTCAAGGCGCTGCAGCTGTCAGTCGAGAATGTGGCAATTGGCCGCTACACCAGGTCGGGTAGCACCGGGGTGCCGCTGCTCACCGGTTTCCAGTCCCCAGAAGATCAGGTCAAGGTCGACGCCCTGCTCGAGGTGATCTACGACTCATCGGCCAACGACTTCGATCGATTCGATGCCCTCAACGCCGACCTTGCCGATAAGCGCCTCCAGCTTGCCGACAAGAAGGATCAGGCCGAGAAGGAACGCGTCAACCTCGCGTTGTTGAAGGACGCCGCGACGGCGGAAGTGCAGCGGCTGAAAGACGTCGAGGCAGATCGGTTGAAGGACGAGGCTGTGCGCACGGCGCTGATTGCCGAGTACGCGCGACGCAAGCGCGAGCTCGATCGTAAGCAGCTGCTCAGCGCTCCGCCGCCAACAACACCCACACCCATCGACTCGGTGGATCCGGTTGCCGGAGCGATCCCAGTTGCGGCCCTAGGCACCTCCAGCGACGACGCCCCGCCCACCGGCGTGGCGACTCGCCCATCGCTGCCGAATGCCGGTGGCGGTCAGACCGGTGGCGGCGGCAACGGCAGCTTCCCGGGTGGTGGTGGCAACGACTACGGCGGCCTAGGTTGGGTCTGCCCGACAGGCAGCGCCCCGGCACCATTCGCCGACACATGGGGCGCGCCGCGCAGTGGTGGCCGCCGGCACCAGGGTGTCGACATGATCGGTACACGAGGTATCCCGGTCCTCGCAGTGGTCGATGGCGTTGCCGAGGCGAGGCAGAACGTTCTCGGCGGCACAACGATCTGGCTGACGGGCGTCGATGGTAACGGCTACTACTACGCCCACCTCGACGGCTACCTCAAGCTGGGCTCGGTGACTGCCGGAACGCCAATCGGCATCCTCGGCCAGACAGGCAACGCCCAGTTCAGCATCGCCCACCTGCACTTCGAAGTGCATCCCGGCGAGGGTCCCGCCGTCAATCCCTATCCCACCGTCGCGGCTCACTGCCCATCACCTTGATGGTCGACGGCCTCGATGACGGGCTTGCGGCCGTTCTCGGAGCAACCGAGATTGCCAACCTGACCCGACTGTCCGGCGGTGCCTCGCGTGACACCTGGAGGTTCGAAGCCGATGGCCGAAGGTTGATCCTCCAACGCCAACGCGAGGGCGATGTTCGCGACATGGCCACCGAGATCGCCGCGGTGCGCGCCGCCGCTGCGGCCGACGTGCCGACCGCGAGAATCGTCGCCGCATCTACCGACGTCACGCAACTTGGCGCGGCCTACATGATCCTCACCGACGTCGCCGGCGAGACGACTCCACGCAAAATCCTGCGCGACGACCAATACGAACGCGCCCGGATACTTTTACCGCGGCAGCTCGCCGAAGCGTTGGTCAAGGTTCACGCCATTGACCCGGCGGCGATCCCGGGTCTCATCGAGACTGATCAGGTCACGCAGTATCGCGAGGTGCTCGACACCCTTGCGCAGCCACATCCCACGTTCGAGCTGGCGCTGCGATGGCTGGATGGCAACCGGCCGCCGTTCGGCGATCGCGGTGTGGTGCACGGCGACTTTCGGCTCGGCAACGTGATTGTTGGCGACGATGGACTGCGGGCAGTGCTCGACTGGGAGCTGGTGCACATCGGCGATCCGATGGAGGATCTCGGCTGGCTGTGTGTCAAGGC
>JAENVT010000248.1 GCA_016650435.1 Ilumatobacteraceae bacterium | reverse complement strand
GGGACTGTCAGAAATTTTGTGTGAGTGGCGTGATCTGAGCGTCCGCGGCTGGAAGGGCCGTGGCGGAAAGGATCACTTCTATGACTACGAGAGGGAATGAGAGCGGGGGTGGGTTGGTGCCGGCGTCGCGTAGCGTGCCGGTGGTGGCCGACTCGTCGGAGATGCGCGATTGGGCTGAGCAGCTCGTCGCCCGTGCCCGCAACGAAGGCATCGAGCTGACCGGTGACAACGGTCTGTTGACAGCGATGGTCCGTCGGGTGTTGCAGACCGGGTTGAACGTCGAGTTGGCGGAGCATCTCGGCTATGAACCCTACGCGGCTGATGGTCGCGGGTCGGGCAACAACCGCAACGGCTCCTATCCCAAAACGGTGACGACCGAGATCGGTCAAGTCGAGGTGCAGATGCCCCGCGACCGCCTGGGGACGTTCGAACCAGCGACGATCCCCAAGCACGCCCGCCGCTTGGATGGGCTGTCGGGCAACATCATCTCGCTCTACGCGAAAGGGATGACGACCGGCGACATCCAAACCCACCTCGAAGAGATCTATGGGACCGAGATCTCTCGGGAAACGATCTCCAAGATCACCGATCAGATCGTCGAGGACATGCTGGCGTGGCAGCATCGGCCGCTCGACAGTGTGTATGCGGTGTTGTTGATCGATTGCATCGTGGTCAAGATCCGCGGGTCCCAGGTCGCTAACAGGCCTGTCTACGTGGCCATTGGGGTCAACATGGACGGCGAACGTGACGTCCTCGGACTGTGGGTCGGCCCATCCGGCGGGGAGGGTGCCAAGCAGTGGGCGACGATGCTCACCGAGCTGCGCAACCGCGGTCTCTCGCCGACGCGCTGATCGTCTGCTGCGACGGCCTCAAAGGGCTGCCGGAATCGATCCGGACGACGTGGCCCGACGCGACCGTGCAAACCTGTGTCGTGCATCTGGTTCGCAACACGCTGCGCTACGTCTCCAAGAAGTACTGGTCGACGATCACCCGCGAGATGCGCGAGATCTACACCGCCCCGTCGCTTCCCGCCGCGGAGACGTTGTTCGCCGAGTTCGCCGATCGCTGGCGCACCCAATATCCGGCAATGATCGGGTCGTGGGAGAACTCGTGGAACGAGTTCATCCCGTTCCTCGAGTTCCCACCCGAGCTCCGCAAGATCGTCTACACGACCAACGCCATCGAGTCGCTGAACGCCCGCTTCCGAAGGGCGGTGCGCCATCGAGGACACTTCCCCAACGAGCAAGCCGCATTGAAAGTGCTCTACCTCGTCGCCAACCAAAACCGACCCAACCGGGCCGACCTCGTCGGCCACATCAACGGCTGGAAGACCGTCCTCAACGCCTTGACCATCCACTACGGCGACCGAATCAACGGCGCCTACTAACAATGACCATCACGACCATTCACACAGAAAATCTGACTGAACCGGCCGGTCTTTTGCATCAGGTCGGCGACCCTCGGACCTGCCTGCACTATTGCAACTGGGGGCGGATTAGCGCCAATACGTCGAGCAAAGCGGACCGCCAGCCGGACTCACAGGCGGATAACGGAGGGGTACGTTGAGTGCTCCACCGGCACGGCGAGCTCGTAGCCGAGGGGAAAAACTTTGATGAATCGGCGGGGTAAGGTTGTGGCGATCCTAAGGAGGGTTTGTCGTATGGGTTTCATTCAGGTGATCGAGTTCCGCACATCGAAGGTCGACGAGATGCGCGAGATCGGTAAGGAGTGGGAAACGGCTGCTGGCGGTGACGTCAAAGCACGCCGGCGCGTGCTCTGCGCAGATCGCGACAATCCCGGCCATTACTTCAATATCGTGTTCTTCGATACTTACGAATCGGCGATGGAAAACTCGCAACTGCCGGTCACCCAGGAGTTCTCAAAACGCATGATGGCCCTCGGCGATGGCCCGCCGACCTTCCACAATCTCGACGTGGTTGAAGACGTCGAGTTGTAGTCGATAAGACCAGCGCACCTCGACGCTTCGAGCGGCCACGGTAGCGGTCATGCCCAACCGTGTAGTGGAACTGGTCAACCAGCGCTGTTGTGGGATGGTCGCTCGCGGGCCCCTGGTCGAACAGATCGTTTCAAACGAACGCGAAGGCGGTATCGGCAGGTTGGCCATCC
Organism: Ilumatobacteraceae bacterium; assembly: GCA_016650435.1. The sequence goes on along the minus strand of JAENVT010000248.1, from coordinate 332 downwards.
ATGCTGATGTATTGGCCCTTCAGGAAGCAGATGTCCGCGGCGAAGTCGTACGTGCCATCACCGTCGCTCGCGGCGCCTCGGATCTCGACAACTCCGAACATGCCTTTGAAGTGTGTCACCGTCGACATCTCGAAGCCGACCGATGCGGTCGAGCACGACCGCTAGGACCGCAAAAGCAAAAATAGGAGAGGGCAGAGAGCGAGCCGGCAACGATGCGGGCGACGTGCTGGGGGATGATTGCTCGTCGGACGAGTGAGCAAGCTGACGTGGTCGCCTCCGTGTGGCTAGCTGAGGATGGTGTCGACGCGTTGGTTGGCGATGTGTTCTTCGTC
>JAENVT010000247.1 GCA_016650435.1 Ilumatobacteraceae bacterium | reverse complement strand
CGTCGAGATGCCTTCGTTGCGGAATATCCGACCGATCTCGAACACTCGCTCCATGCCACCGACGATCAACCGCTTGAGGTGCAACTCCAGCGCGATGCGCAGATACAGCTGCATGTCGAGGGTGTTGTGATGGGTGACGAATGGACGGGCGTGCGCGCCACCGGCCTCGAGGTGCAACACCGGTGTCTCGACTTCGATGAAGCCTTCTGCATGCAGCGTTCGACGGAAGCTGGCGATGATCTCGTGACGAATACGAAACGCTCGGCGAGCTTCTTCGTTAACGATCAGATCCGCGTAGCGCTGGCGAAAGCGCGTGTCGATGTCGGTCAGACCGTGCCACTTGTCGGGCATCGGCCGCACAGCCTTGGCCAGTAGCTCGACACGGTCGACCTTGATGCTGAGCTCACCCTTGCGTGTGGTCATGACGGTGCCCTCTGCGCCGAGCCAATCACCGAGATCGAAGTCGCCGAATGCGGAGAATCCCTCGTCGCCGACGACGGACTTGGAGACGAACAACTGCGCCTCGCCGCCGCGATCGACGAGGGTGGCGAAGATCAACTTGCCCTGCTGACGGCGGAGCATCATCCTGCCGGCGACCGTGACACGCTGGTCGGTCTCGGTGCCCGGCTCCAGAGACCCGAACTCGTCACGTACTTGCTCGATCGTGTGGGTCCGGTCGAACCGATATGGATACGGGTTGGTGCCGGCGTCGCGCAGCGCCTCGATCTTGTCGAGCCGCTTGGCCTTCTCGACAGCCAGGCCGCTGCCTGTGGTGTCTCGCTCGACGTCGGGTTCTTCGTGACTCACAAGGAGATGACGGTACCGCTTCGGCAGCACTGACCGCGAGCCGTTTCGACCTCGCTGGTAGCTTGGCGCCGGCATGATCCGAACTCGACTGACACGAACCGCCACGTTGTTGGTCGTCGCGTCGGCGTTGTGGGCGGCAATTCCCGGCTCTGCGGCGGGACCAGCTGCCGTCGTCAACGAAGCCGCCACCGGCGGCGCGTTTGCGCGCAACCTCACGCAGCCGGGCGATCTCGTCTCGATCTACAACTTCGGTCCGTTGCAGCCGGCGGTCATCGATGCTGCTATCAGTGCTGCGGTCGCCGCTGGCGGTTGGGGTGTCGTCGCACGCGGGTTCGGGATCGGAATGGCTCAGGTCACACGCGGAGGCGTGCCGATACATCAAGCGCCGCTGCCGCTCGGATCGTGGTACTTCCCGACATCGATCACAGCGATACCGCTCGATGCGCTCGGTGCGACGATGGGACGCGGAGTGTCGAGCATCGTCGGTGCCAATCAGGTGGTGATGGGCGAGACATCGGCCGGCCTCAGCGGTGCGCAGGCCGGCGACTTGATCGACCTCGTCGCCGCCAATGGTTCGATCGTGGAGTTTCGGATTGGACGGGTTGCTCCCGATGCTGAGATCGGCGGAACCGAGATCGTGATGTCGACCGCGCAGGCCGACTTGCTCGGCGCGACCCTCGGCACCAGCGTGCTGATCTACGGCCAGTTCAATCGAGATGCGCTCGACGCTGCCATGGCCGCTAGGGGGCTCACCGGGGATCCGAAGATTCGGGTCAGGCGATCGTGGGATGCCTTCGACCCCGACAGCACCATTGGTCTCGCCAAGACCAAGAAGTTTCTGGGCGAGTTCGCCTACACGGTCGGCTCCAGCGACGCCGTCTCAGTCGACGATGCGTGGCGGGCTGCGTACATCCCGCCGCGCGAGCCGTACCCAACGGGTATCCGCGCTTCGTGCAACAACGCGATCAAGGCCGATCTCGCGGCCGCGCTGCAGGCCGTCGTCGATGCCGGCCTCGCCGGCGCGATCGACGTCGCCAACGCCAACACCTTCGGTGGGTGCTTCGGTCCCCGCTTCAGCCGCATCGTCGGCACGCAGCTAGGTACGTTGTCGCGTCACACGTGGGCTCAGGCGCTCGATACGAACACCGTTGCCAACTGCCAGGGATGCGTGCCGCAGATGGACTGTCGCGTCGTACGGATTTTCCGGGCGCACAACTTCGCATGGGGTGGCAACTTCATCAACCCCGACGGCATGCACTTCGAATGGGTCGGCGAGCCGCGAAACACCTTCCTGTATCCGTCGAGGTACTGCCCCAACGTGACCGGCGGAGGGATCCAGTCGTTTGCGCTCAGTGTTGACAGCAGAGCTGTCATGTTCGCGGACGATGGCTGGGCACTCGGCGGAGACTGAGCGCCGCTAGCCTTTGGTCCCGGTGGCAACTCGATTCGTGATCATCGGCGGCGGGCCGGCTGGTAACACGGCAGCAACGTATGCCGCCCGCCTCGGGGCGGAGGTCACCGTGATCGAGCGCGACGTTGTCGGTGGCGCGGCACACCTGTGGGACTGCATTCCGTCGAAGACGATGATCGCCACCGGCGGGGCCATGAGCTTCTCACGCAGGATCCACGGGATGGGCCTCGAGCAGCAGACTGCCGAGGTCGACATCGAGGCGCTGACCAGTCGCATCGAGGAGATCAAGAACCGCCTGCAGCAGGGCACGACGCGGTTGCTCGAGAGCCAGGGAGTGCAGCTGCTGCACGGCACGGCACGAATGCTGAGCGACCACGATGTCGAACTGGTCACCGCAGAGGGAACGCGCAGCATCTCCGCCGACGCGGTCCTGATCGCCACCGGATCCCGCCCGCGAATCCCCGATTGGTGCATCACCGACGGCGAGCGAATCCTGACGACACGCGAGTGCTACCCGCCGTCGATCTTCCCCGAAAGCATCACGGTGATCGGCTCTGGTGTCACTGGTGTGGAGTTCGTCCACATGTTCAGCAGCTTCGGCGCAAAAGTCACGTTGGTGGTCAGCCGCCAACAGGTTCTCCCACAGAAGGATCCCGAGGTCGCCGCGGTGCTCGAAAGCGACTTCTTGGAACGCGGCGTGCACCTGCTGAAGGGCGCGAGGGCGATATCGATCGAGCGCGTCGACGACTCCGTCGTCGTGCGTTGTGACGATGGTCGGGTGGTGCACAGCTCGCACGCGGTCCTGGCGATCGGATCGGTGCCCAACAGCGACGGTCTCGGCCTCGATGCCGCCGGCGTCGAGATCGACAGCGGCGGCTTCGTCACCATCAACCGGCACTGTCAGAGCAACGTGGCCCACATCTACGCGGCGGGCGATGTCAGCGGCAAGCTGCCGCTCAGCAGCGTCGCCGCCATGCAAGGCCGCAAGGTTGCCGAGCACGTGATGGGGCTGCAGAAGGTGGCCCATCGTCACCTCGACTACGACAAGGCCGCCAGTGCCATCTTCACCGAGCCGGAGATTGCTGATGTCGGTCTTGCCGAAGCCGATGCCTTTGCCGTCGGCCGCAAGATTCGGGTCACCAAAGTGCCGTTCAGCGCGAACCCGAAGGCGTTGATCAACAACGACTTTCGTGGTTTCGTGAAGATCATCAGTGATCCCGCAACCGGCGTGGTGCTCGGCGGGTCGATCGTCGGTCGACACGCAGCCGAATTGATCAGCGTGATCGCGCTCGCCGTCACCGCCAACTTGAAGGTCACCGACATCGTCGAGAGCCTCCTCGTTCACCCGGCCCTCGCCGAGGCTCTCGCCGAAGCGGCGGAGTAGATGTTCTCCGCCGGCGACGACGTCGCCCAACCTGCCGTACCGGCCGGTTTGGTGCTAGCTCCGATCATTCGACGGATCGGCGGGCTCGCTCTCGACCAGGTGATCGTCGCCTTGCCCGTGGTTCTGGTGGTCGTAGCCGTGGGGTTCAAGCCGTCCGACACCGTGACCTCGCAGTCGTTGCTCGTGTTCAACATCGCGGTCACTGCAGTAGCCCTGGTGTATCAGACCGTGATGATCGCTCTGCTCGGACGCACCGTCGGAAAGCTTGCGCTCGGCACTCGTGTCGTTCGCTCGGTCGACGGTGCCCGTCCGGGTTGGGCGGAAGCTGTGATGCGAGCCTTGCTACCGCTGTCGCTTGGCGCTATTCCGCGCGTCGGCGTGTTCCTGGTCGTGCTGGTGTACTCCTTGGCGATGTGGACGCCATTGCGACAGGGCCTGCACGACAAAGCCGCGGGCACGCTGGTTGTGCGCAGTGCTGCCGCGTGAGCCGGTACGCCCTCGGCGTGCCGTCTCACCCTCGCCCCGATGTCCCCAGCGCTGCTGTCTAACCGATCACGACCACGACGTCGCCGGCACCCACGGTGTCGCCGGCTTTCACTTTGATCTCCTTCACGGTGCCGGCCTTGTCGGCGGCGATCTGATTCTCCATCTTCATCGCCTCTAGAACCACCACGGCCTGACCGACCTCAACCGCTTGGCCCAACTCGACCAGGACCTTGACGATCGTTCCTTGCATCGGCACTTCGACACTGCCGGACCCGACTGCCGCTGCACCGCTGCCGCCGGATGATCGCGGTGGCTTCTTGACAATCTTGGCTGGGCCGGCGGAGACCGGTGCATCGGGCACCCACATCTTCACTTCGAACCGCTTGCCGTTGACCTCGACGGTCGTGGTGCGTTCCACCAACTCGGAGTCGTCGTTTTCGTCCGCCGCAGGCGCCTTCGGTGACTCGACATCGCTGAGGTCGAGCTTCTCCTCGACCCATTTCGTCGAGTGCTCCATCGCCTGAAAGTCGGGGTGCCGCAAGATGGCAAGGTCGGCCGGAATAGTGGAGGCGACGCCTTCCACCACCAACTCCTCGAGGGCACGAATGGTTCTGGCGATGGCGGTCGGTCGATCTTTGCCCCATACGACGAGCTTGCCGATCAGGTTGTCGTAGTACTGGCTGATCGTGTCGCCGCTCTGGTAGCCGGCGTCGAAGCGAAGACCGAACCCGTTGGGTGCCACCAGCCTGGTCAACGTGCCGGGGGAGGGCAGGAACTTGCCGCCGGCCGGGTTCTCGGCGTTGATGCGTACCTCGATGCCGTGGCCACGGACGGACGCTGTTACCTCTTCCTGCGTCATCGGCAGCGGCTCGCCGCTGGCAACACGAATTTGCCACTCGACGAGATCGATGCCGGTGATCACTTCCGTGACGGGATGCTCGACTTGCAGGCGAGTGTTCATCTCGAGGAAGAAGAACTCGCCGTCCTGGTAGATGAACTCGACCGTGCCGGCGTTGTAGTAGCCGACGGCCTTCGCCGCCTTGATGGCGGCCTCGCCCATCGCCTGTTCGATGCCGGGACCAAGGTTGTCGGCAGGGGCTTCTTCGATCAACTTTTGATGGCGTCGCTGCGCGGAACAATCGCGAGTGCTGATCCACACGACGTCGCCGTGTTTGTCGCCGACGATCTGGACCTCGACATGTCGAGGCCACGTGAGGTAGCGCTCGATGTAGATCTCGTCTCGACCGAAGAACGCCTTCGACTCGCGCTTGGCGCTGTCCATCGCCTCTCGAACCTCGTCTGCGCTGAGCACCACCTTCATGCCGCGACCGCCACCGCCATACGCGGCCTTGATCACCAGCGGGTAGCCATGCGCGGCGCCGAACGCGAGGATCTCGTCGGCCGACTGGGCGAACTCGGTCGTGCCAGGCACGATCGGCGCGCCACCGCGTTGTGCAGCGCGGCGCGAACTGACCTTGTCGCCCATCTCGTCGATAGCTTCGGGCGGGGGGCCGATGAACGTCACGCCCTTCGCGGTGATGGCCCTGGCGAAGTCGGCGTTCTCGCTGAAGAAGCCGTAGCCGGGATGCACGCTGTCTGCGCCACTGTCGTCGATGGCCTTGAGAATGGCCTCGGTGTTGAGGTAGCTCTCGGCCGCCGTCTGCCCACCGAGGGCGTATGCCTCGTCGGCGCGGCGCACGTGCAGCGCATCTCGATCCAGTTCGCTGTACACAGCAACCGTCTTGATACCGAGGTCGCGGGCGGCGCGAATGACGCGGACGGCGATCTCTCCACGGTTGGCGATCAGGATCTTTGAGAGCACGAGTGCCAATCTTGGTCGATGACCACTCCCCGCGCCACCTGGCAGATCACGATCGTCGAGGAGACCGGCAGCACCAATGCCGATCTCCTGGCCGCCGCGGCATCCGGCGTCGCCGATCACAGCGTGTTGATGGCGCGGCATCAGACATTGGGGAAGGGACGCCGCGACCGGCGGTGGGAAGCTCCGCCTGGCACCAACCTGTTGGTATCGCTGCTGTTTCGCGACGTGCCCGAGCATCCTCACGAACTGACGCAACGGGTTGCGTTAGCGGCGTCGCAGGCGTGCTCGGATGTTGCAGGTGTCTCGCCGGCGTTGAAGTGGCCGAATGATCTCTTGCTGGCTGGACGAAAGCTTGCAGGAGTGCTTGCACAGGCCGGCGGGGGTGAGACCGAGTACGTGGTGGTCGGCATCGGATTGAACATCGGATGGGCACCCGAAGACGCCGCACGGCTTGGCGACGGCTACGAACCGGCGGATGTGCTCGATGCGATGCTCGTTGCCTACGACCAGCTGCCGAAAGACATCACGGATATGTATCGGGCCAGCCTTGCCACGATTGGTCAATCGGTTCGCGTCGAGCTCAGCGGATCGGAGATCGTCGGCAGAGCACTGGAGGTACTTCCCGACGGTCGCCTGGTCGTGCTCGACGAATGCGGCATCACGCATCGGTTCGACACCGGAGACGTCGTTCACCTGAGATAGGCGGTCGGTGATCAGGGTGGGTGCCCGACAAGCAGAGCGGGCCGCAACTACCCTCGGTGCGTGCTCGCCGCCGACGTTGCCCCTCGGTCACGTCGACGCCGGCGATTGCCGAGCATGCTGGCGATGACAGCAATCGTCGGTGTTTTCGCGGCCACCGGCATGTTGATCGCTGCCCGCAAGACGATCGATTCGGTCGGCCGCGTTCCGAATGTCAGCACGCACCTGAGTCCGGGCGGATCGTCGATCGAGAACTTCCTACTCGTCGGATCCGACAGTCGCGCCGGTGCGGATCCGACGGCAGCCGATGCCGGCGGCATCGGTACCGAGGCCGACGTGTCGGGTCATCGCAGCGACACGATCATGATTCTCCGGCGCGACAAGTCGACAGGCGATGCGTCGCTGTTGTCAATCCCTCGCGACCTGTGGGTGCAGGTGCCAGGCCATGACGGCAAACGGCGGATCAACTCGGCATTCAACGATGGACCGGAGGTATTGGTCCAAACGTTGCAGCAAGAGCTCGGGCTTCCGATTCACCACTACGTCGAGATCGACTTCTCCGGCTTCAAGTCATTGGTCGATGCGCTCGGTGGGGTGCAGATCTGTGTCAACTACGCGACCCGCGATGTCAGCACAGGGCTGAACATCACCGAGCCCGGTTGCCACATCCTCGACGGAGTGCAGGCACTGGCGTACGCCCGCAGTCGTCACTACGAGGAATTTCGCGAGGACGAGCAGTGGCACGAGGATCCGGCTTCGGATATCGGTAGGACGAAGCGCCAGCAACAGTTCGTCAACCTCGCCTTGCAGTCGGCGTTGGATCGCATCAAGGTCGATCCATTCTCGGCCGGACGGCTGGCCACGACCATCGGGTCAGCGCTGCGAGTCGACGACGAACTCGACCCGATTGCAGCGGCATCGTCGTTGCGTTCGGCCGTGGACGCCGGCATCGCCACCTACTCGCTACCGGTGTTTGGCAAGACGATCGGTGGCAATGCGGTGCTGTTGCTAGGCGACGGTTCGGATGCCGTCTTGGCCTACTTCCGCGGCGAGGGCCCTGCACCGGCGCCGAACGCCTAGCCGGTCCGCCATACTATGCGACTGTCATGAAGGCTCTCATTCTCGCCGGCGGAGCCGGTACTCGGCTGCGCCCGATCACCCACACCAGTGCAAAGCAACTGGTGCCCGTCGCCAACAAGCCCATTCTGTTCTATGGGATCGAGGCGATGGTCGCCGCCGGCATCACCGAGATCGGTGTGATCGTCGGTGATACGCGTGCGGAGGTGATGGCCGCGTTGGGCGACGGCGCCCGTTTCGGAGCATCGTTCACATTCATCCCCCAGGACGCCCCGCTCGGCCTCGCCCATTGCGTGCTGATCGCCAACGACTTTCTCGGTGACGACGACTTCGTGATGTACCTCGGCGACAACCTGCTCG
>JAENVT010000246.1 GCA_016650435.1 Ilumatobacteraceae bacterium | reverse complement strand
TCACCAGCTTGGAGTCGCAGATCGGCATCGGCCGGCCGCTGTACGGCGTGCCGCCACCAGCGTCGAAGTCGGGGTCGAGAGCGATCGCCTCGGCGCTGCCGTTCAACGGCACGATGTGCGCAGTGCCGGCGCACTGAGCCTTGACGCCCGTGCCCAGCGAGTTGCGGTCGTAACGGATCCGCGAGTCGGTGTCGACATCCAGGTAGGTGGGGTCGCCCGAGGCCGCGTTGGGACCGGAGAACCCGTCCTGCGGGACGTACACGTCGCCGGAGAAGACGTTGATCGAGTTCTCGTCGGTGAACCGGTAAAGACGGTTCTGGATGCCGCCGGCGGTAACGCCGCCGTAGTTCGCCTCGTCGACGGTCTTCGGGTTGACCTCGTCGAGTGGGTTGACCACCTCGACCACGTAGTCGGTGTTTTGCAGCGTCGAGGACATCGCTGGGTTGTTCTGTGCGTCGCCGTACAGAGCCTCGAGGTCCTCGCCATTGGCGATCGCGTTGCTCAGTACAGTCGCGTCCATCACGCTGGTCAGGGCATAGTTGCCGTCGACGGCGCCCTCGCCACCAATCTGCAAGCCGTTCATCGGCGCTTCGATGCACTCTGGCTGCGCGGGATCCGTGTGGCTTGCGTCGAAAGCAGGGTCATTCTTGGCGAGGTGATTCGGCAGGGCCAGCTCACCTGCGAGCTCTGTGCCGTTGACGTCGAGCGCCGTGCAGCCCGTCGGGCGTGTCCAGCCCTCGGTGACGGTGTAGTCCAACGGCTTGCAGTCCTGGGAGGAATCGGTCACAGCGTTCTTGCCGCGCAGACCATCGTCGCGGAGGCAGCCACCGACGCCGTATTGCTGAACAGCACCGCTGTCGGTCGTGATCAGGTTGCCGTTGGCGTCCCGTGCGGTGCCCCACAGTTGGACGTTGAGGCCCGTGATGCCGGGCATGTAGTCCTCTTGTGCCGACTTGGCTCCGTCGAACTCGTTGCGAGTCACGTCGTAGAGCACGGTGCCGACGATGCCGCCGTTCTCGAACTCCGGTGCCGGAGTGTTTGTGTCACCGGACCAGTAGTCGTAGCCACTGCCGTAGGCCTGGACGCCCCAGTCGATCGTGCCCGAAAGCCCGATGACGGGCAGGAAGTCGATGTCGACCTGGCTCGATACGACCGTGTGAGGAATGCGGGTGATGCCGTCGGCGGCGACGTCATTGTCGGTGGTGTAGGTGAAGCCCGTGCTCTTGTAGCGAGGGTTGTAGGCCTCGAGAATCAGGAACTGGCCGAGCGGGTAGGCCTGGGTGAGGTCGTACTCGCCCTCGTGGTTCGTGTTGGCGGCGTTGTTGCCCTGATCCTGGACGGAGTTGCCGCGGGTGCGGACGCTGAGACCGAAGTCGGGCACGCCCTCCTCGTTTGCATCGTGGAAGCCGTCGCCGTCGGTATCGATGAAGACCGTGCCAGTGAGCTCGGTGAACCAACCCGGCAGCAAGATGTCGCCGGCGTTGCTCGGGGCCGGGTTGGAGAACACCGACGTCGTCGCGGTCGTTGTCGGCATCGGCAGCACCGCGCTGGTAGTCGGCTGTTGGAGGATGTTGGAGATGCGTGCGACGCGAGCCGTCGTCGGGGTAGGGGTGCTGGTGACAAGGAACGTGCCGTTCCAGCGGCTGTTCGCCGCGACGCCGTTGTTGTTGAGCGCGATCTGCTGAAGGGCACTCAGACCGTGAGGTGTGGAGAAGGTGAGCGTCCGCGTCTGGCTCAAACCTGAACCAGCGACCACGGCCGAGGTGATCGTGAGCGGCGTCGTTGTGGCGATCGGGTCGCCGACCACGGAATACTGCAGCAAGGCCAGGATGTAGCTCTGACTCTCGTCCCAGAAGGCCACCGTGTAGTCGCCAGACTCGAGGCCGGTCACTGTGAACGTGCCGTCGCCGTGGGAGCGACCGGTCCAGACGACCGAGTCGGTCGGTGCGTTGCACGTCGCGATACAGCTGATCGAGACGATGCCGTCATCGACCGGGCCGTCCGCCTTGGCGTTGGCGAGGTTGACGCCGGCCAGTGGTACACCTCCACCCGGACCGCCGTTGCCGCCGGAGCCGATGTAGGCGCGACCGACCATGATCCTGCCGGTCAGCGTGCCGTGGTTGTTCGCTGTCGTTCCGTCGGTGAAGCCATTAGCTGCGTCGTAGTAGCTGGGAGCCGGGCTCCCGTTGTTCCATTCCTGGTCGTTGTGGGTCAACTTGACGAAGCCGGCGATCACGGGAGGAACGCGCTCGCCGCCGACGATCAACTCAGTGTCGTAGCCGTCGCCGCCCTCAAGGTTCCACGAGTCCCAGTCGTGGCCGCCCTCGAGGGTGGTGCTGCGCATCCACACATCGTCGCCGTGGGTACGGAGATCCGGAGGAACGACTGTCACCGCATAGCGGTTGGGGCCCATGTTGGGGATGACGATGTCGCCGTAGTGATCTGAAAGGCAGGTCGACTCGGTGCCGGAGAGGGCACCGCCGCTGGCGCCACCATTGGAGAGGCCGCCGTCGGGGAACTCGAGCGGGGTCGGCGAGCCGTCCTCACCGAGGATGACGTCGTCATTGGCGTCGGTTGCGTACTGGGTGCAGAGGGGGTTGCCGAACACGTCAGTCGTTGTGGTGTCCATGACGTCGGTGATCGACACCGAGAAACCCGACATGTCGGTCGCGGGGTCGGCGACCCGCAACGGATCGTTTGAGTTGCCGCAGTTGGCCTGTTGCAAGGGCGACGGGGTATCGCCCTCGGCAACCTCACACGTGAGCAAGGTCTCGGTCTGGCCATCCCACTCGCCGTTGGTCGAGGCGTTGTCGTTGAAGACGTGGACGCGAATGGTGAGTGTCTTCTTGGGGAGCGGATTCATCTTGACGATGAACGGTGCTCCGAGTTCCTCGTTCACGGACTCCAGCTCGCCACCGACGACCGCGAAGTGGATGCCGTCGATCTTGTAGCCGGCGGCAGTCACCGAGATGAGGTACTTGCCGTCGGACAGGGTGGCGAGGTTGGGTACGTCGTCCTGGTTGCCGTTGGCGATGACCGACGCGTGGCCGGCCGATGCATGGACCGAAGGCCAGGGGCAGTTCGACAGAGGCTGGGTGCCCGCACTTTGGTAGATCGCCAACGAGGCATCGTTCGGCGGAAGGTTGACGCCAGCGCGCGCCGGGAGGCAGGCGGCAACGTTGGCTGAGGTGAACGACGGGTCACCCGTGTTCTCGTCCTCGTTGACGAGCCACTGGAATTCATCGATCTGATCACCTTTGTGGACGCCCGTGACGAACGGCGGCGTGTTCGCGCCGAACGCCGAGCTCTCCACGCAGAGCGTGCTGAGCGTCGGGAAATTCCCGCCCGCGAGGCAGTCGCTCGAGCCGTTGACCGCCGCCTGAACGCTCTCGCCGGAAAGGGTCACCATGGGCACAACCATGCCCAGGACCACCGCGGTGGCACCCAGCATCTTCCGCCAATTTCGCAACATCATCCATCCCCGCTCTCGTCGTGCCAGGTGAGAACCGTGGCTCCGGCGCCGGCCAATCGACCGACTGTTGGTCGGATCGGGGCATGGCAAAGAAATATCGCGATTGCAGTCGTCCCTCACGCCCGTCCCTCTCCGTCCTCGCCTCTCGGAGCCGTCCGCTACCGAGAGTGACGGGACTATAAGCAGAGGCCCAGGCCCTTGGCAAGAGGCAACCTTACGAACTTGTCACCGAGTTGTTACCACGATCACCACGTCGGCGATATCGCCAATGACCTATATCTCCAGCTCAAATGGCCTATCAGAGAGCCTCGCCGAGCCGCGAAGACCTGACAAAAATAACACAGGAATTCTTCGGCGACAACGTGAGCCTTTGCTCTCCAAGCGTTTGGCATACCACGGTTAGTAGGGAAGACCATGATTAATTTGAGAAATGATGGTGAACGACCGGTGAGCGCCCTGATCCCCCGAGCAGGCGAGCACGCCTTGATATACCGTTTGGGATGGTCGCATTTGGAATCAAAACACCTCCCCAGCACGGCCCGTGGGCCGACTTCCTCGACGTCTGGCGCGCTGCCGACGACATGGAGGTGTTCGAGTCGGCCTGGACGATGGACCACTTCTACCCGCTCACTCCCCCGCTCGACGGCACGCATCTGGAGAGTTGGGCGGTGTTGGCCGCACTGGCCCAGGCAACCAAGCGCCTTCGCCTCGGGTGCATGGTCAACGGCATGCACTATCGCCATCCCGCCGTCACCGCCAACGCAACTGTAACCCTCGACCACATATCGAGGGGTAGGTTCAACCTCGGCCTCGGCGCCGGATGGTTCGAACCGGAGTCCAACGCCTACGGCATCCCACTGGGCACACTCAAGGAACGCTTCGATCGATTCGACGAAGGACTCGAAGTGATCACGTCTCTACTGACCAACGAGCACACCAACTTCAGCGGCCGCTACTACCAACTGACAAATGCCCGTTGCGAGCCCAAGCCGGTGCAATCCCGAGTTCCGATCGTCATGGGCGGACGCGGTCCCAACCGCACCCTGCCTGCCGCAGCTCGCTGGGCCGACATGTGGGATCTGGCCGGGCCCGATAGCCCAGCGACGTGGAGGGCCACTAGCGACATCCTCGATCAGCGCTGCGGTGCAATTGGCCGTGATCCCGCTGAGATTCGCCGGTCGGTGCACCTGATGTGGCCAGAAGGCGCCGACCCCGAGGCAATGGCAGCGAGTGCCGCCGACTACGCCGCAGCCGGCGTGGATCTTGTGATCTTCTCGATGCGCGCTCCGTACCGGGCCGCTCGTCTGGAGCCGCTTGCCCAAGCGTTGACGGCGATCGACTGAGGACCTGGCGGCAGTTGTTCAGTTTTCTCTTGCATAGATCCTCAGTCCGCACGTAAGATCTCGTCCCAGTCTCATCGCTGACGCTATGAGACTGGGACAAGCAATGGGACGGAAGGACGGGGCGTGGGACAGCTACCCGACGGTGTCGCGACAGTGGTGCTCACATGACGCGGATACTGATCATCGAAGACGAACCAAGGCTGGCCAGCTTTATCGCGCGCGCTTTGCAGGCCGGCGGATATGGCGTGGATGTGTCGGACGACGGCCGGACCGGCCTCAGCCTGGCGCTCACCGGAATGTACGCGTTGGTGCTGCTCGATCTGACCTTGCCCTCGTTGTGTGGCGAAGGAGTCCTCAGTGAGATACTCGCCCAGCGCTCCGAGCAGCAGGTGATGGTCGTGACGGCGCGTTCCGACGTCAGCGACCGCGTCCGTTTCCTCGAACTCGGAGCCGCTGATTACCTGATCAAACCTTTTGCCATCGCCGAACTGATTGCGAGGATCGGTGCTCGAGTTCGCGCCGCGTATGCCGCCGACGAGCGACATCAGAACGACGGCATGCGCGTGGACCCACACGCTCACAGCGTCGACACCGGGAGCGGACCGGTTCACCTCACCGATCGCGAATACCGACTGCTGCGCCATCTCAAGGATCGCAGCGGAAGGGCGTGCAGCCGCGAGGAGTTGCTTGCCGACGTCTGGGGCATGTGGTTCGATCCGGGCAGCAACCTCGTCGACGCAACGATTCGGCGCGTGCGACACAAACTCGGGGCCGAGATCATCGAGACGGTGCGCGGTGTTGGTTACCAGATCTCGGCATAGGTCTCCGTGGGCGACGGCGGCGCCGCTCGCCGTTCTGGTCGCCGTGGTGGCGACACTGTGGCAGTACCCCAATGCGGAGATGGTGGCCTTCCAAGCCGTGTGGATCGGTCTCGCCGTCATGACCCTGCGAACTCCGGCGCCTCGTCTGCAATCTTGGGCACTCGTTGGATTCGTCACTGGACTGGCAACGTTCATCGAGGTCAACGACGTGCGCTCGGGAACAGAGGGCTTCGAGAACCTCATCGAGATCGTTCTCGACCTGACCGCATTTGTGACGCTCGTGCTGCTCGCCGGCCGCCACAACCGCGCCCTCGCCGCTGAACATGAGGTCGCGGCCAGCGAACTTCGCCGCAACGAACGCCAGCGAGCGTTCTTCGTCAATGCCTCGCATGCGTTGCGCACGCCGATTTCGGTTGCCCGCGGTCACGCCGAACTGGCGCTCCGCGAGACGACGGGCCATACCGTCACAGAAGACGTGACGGTCGTCCTCGAAGAGCTTGAGCGGCTGACGCGGGCGACCGACCGAATCCTCAGGCTTTCGGTGGTTGGCCAGGTCGATCCTCAGAAAAAACAGCTCGTTGATGTCGACGAATTGATCAGATCCACCGTCGAACGGTGGCGGCCCGTGGCGGCAAGGGTGTGGTCGGCCGACGCCAGATGTTCCGGTCTCGAGATCCCTGCCGATCGGGAAGCCCTGACCGAAGCGCTCGACGCGTTGATCAACAATGCCCAGGCGGCTACGCAGCCGGGCGGTGCGATCGAAGTCCGCGGCGAGATCGGGGACGGCACCGTCGTCCTTTCGGTGGTCGATGACGGTCCCGGCATCGAGGGTGTCGAGGGCATCGACCTGCCGCAGATGTTCGATCCGTTCCAGATCGGTCCGCGCCGATCGTGGCAGCCGTCGGGCGGCACCGGCCTCGGGCTGTCCATCGTGCGAGCGATAGCTCGCGCTCATGGCGGCGAGGCGGCGATGTACAGCACACCCGGCCATGGCATCACGGTCAGCATCACGATTCCCTGCGATGTCGGCACCTCGCCGAACCAGGCGAACAGCATCCACGACCCGATCCTCGCCCTATGACCCGACGGCTCCGGCCGGCAAACACTCCTCGGTCGAGGCAGGCAAGGGTCCTTCTTGCGTCAGACGGAGACCCTCGTCGACGACGTCGCTGATCGCCGCCGACGTCAACGCGTACCCGATGTCGAGGTCGTCTTCGGACTGACCGAACACCATGCCGATCAGAGCTCCCTGCGAGTTGACAAGCGGTCCTCCGGAGGAACCCGGGAGGATCTGGGCCTGGACCTCGAGAACCGGGCGCACGATGGACTGCCGTCCGTAGATGTCATGACCATCGGCTGCGTAGCTGTCGAGAACGACAGCGGCTGACGCCTCGAGATCACCTGCGTGCGGATACCCGAGCACGGCGCCTACGGTTCCGCGATCCGAAGGTTCGTCGTTGATCGCCATTGGCGCCTCGCCCAGGGCGTCGACATACAGCATCGCCAGATCCGACAATGGGTCGACGATCACAGGGATCGCCTGGTGTTCGCCGACCGAGTCGACCACACGCGTCTCCGTCGCGCCGGCAACAACATGTGCGGCAGTGAGAACCAGATGGGCGCTGACGACGACACCCGAGCCCGCAGTCGACAACCCACAGGCTGATCCGGTGATCTTCACTGTCGATGGGGTCGCCAAGGCGATCGCCGGCTCGAGCAGCGCACGATCCGGGATGGGCAGACGACGAACCGCCCGTTGATCGGCGCAGGCGAACAGCAGAGTCGACGCGGCCAACCAAGCCACTGCAAATAAGACACGGCACGACACCTTCGGCCGTTGCACCCGGCGTGCGGCGCTCAGTTCCCGAGTGGGGACAGTGGCTGCGGACCGCAGGCGGTCACCGCCTGCTCCAGGCCGCCATGCTTCAGCCGCGGCGCTGCGCACTTGTTCCAGTCGAGCACTTCGGCAAGGTAGGCGTTCAATTGCGGATCGTCGGGCTGCTCCGGCATCGTTCCGCACGCCGACGAGGCTACGTCGGCGACCGGGACCGGGGACTGGTTCTTCTCGCACGCGCTCCACGTGTCGAAGGCGCCGAGGTACGTGAGCATCACCTGAGCCTCAGGTCGAGGTACAGGGTTCGCCGGGGCGGCACTGCTTTCGGTGACCGGATCGATGTTGACGCGGGGCGAATCCTCGAGCGCTCCGGACAGCACGAGGACGGCACCACTGGTCATCGCCACGAAGGCAACGATTGCGGACTGCGCCCGACTACTCCTTGACCGGAACATTTGCCAGCTCGAGGCCGTCGGACATGACGACGGTGACGATGCTGCCGACATGTACTGCCCCGTGGGCATTGCCGTAGATGATGTCGTAGCCTTGCCCGGCGACTTCTTCCGCCTTGGAGTGGAAGTGGAACATCACAGAATCGGGCGGCACGGTGCCGTGGTCGGACGTGCGCAACGAAGGAAGACCGGTACGTCCGTCAGTGTGCAATCGCGTTGCTTTGCC
>JAENVT010000245.1 GCA_016650435.1 Ilumatobacteraceae bacterium | reverse complement strand
TGACCGAGCACGATTCGTTGCTGGCATTGCGCCTCTCGCTGATCTGCTCCTTGTGGGCAACGGTGCTGTCGATCGCGTTCGGTGTGCCGCTGGCTTGGTTGCTGGCGCGAGTCTCGTTCCCTGGCCGGAGTGTTCTGCGCGCCCTGTGCATGCTTTCGCTTGTCTTGCCCCCGGTCGTCGGTGGCGTCGCGCTGTTCTTCGCCCTCGGCCGCCGTGGTCTGGTGGGGCAGTATCTCGATCGCTGGTTTGATCTCCGTCTGCCGTTCACAACCGCGGGCGTTGTCGTCGCTCAGACATTCGTGGCAATGCCATTCCTGGTGATCACCGTCGAAGCCGCCCTGCGTCAACTCGACACGCGCTTCGAGGATGCGTCCCGCACCCTGGGTGCATCGCGTTGGTACACGTTCTGGCGTGTCACGCTGCCGACAATTCGACCCGCACTGGTCGCGGGCGCGGTACTCGCCTGGGCGCGGGCGCTGGGTGAGTTCGGTGCGACGATCACATTCGCCGGAAACTTCCCTGGCAGGACACAGACCATGCCCCTTGCGGTGTATCTGGCCTTGGAGTCGAATCCCGAACAAGCGATCGTGTTGGCGATGGTGCTCATAGCTATCTCATTCGCGGTGCTTGTCGGCCTTCGTGATCGATGGCTCGGCCAGCGCGACGCCACGTCCAGTGTGGTGGTCGTGTGACCTTGTCGGCGTCGATCGAGCTCCAACTTGGAACTCTCGACCTGCGAGCAGACCTGGACATGAAGGCCGGTGAACTGGTCGCGCTCCTCGGACCAAATGGTTCCGGTAAGACCACCTTGCTTCGCTGCCTCGCTGGTCTGTCACCGATCGACAGCGGCCGAATAGCGATCGACGATGCAATAGTCGACGACCCTGCTGCCGACATCTTCGTCGAACCCGAGAACCGATCGATCGGGTTCGTCTACCAGAACTATCTCCTGTTCGATCACATGACGGTCCTCGAGAATGTCGCGTACGGTCTCCGAGCTCGCAAGATGGCGAAGGGCGAAGCGAGGGCGGTCGCGCGGCAGTGGATCGATCGTGTCGGGTTGAGCGACTACGCAACACAGCGTCCGAATTCCCTTTCCGGAGGACAGGCACAACGCGTCGCGCTCGCCAGGGCGTTGGCGACCAACCCGCGACTGTTGTTGCTCGACGAGCCGCTCGCGGCGCTCGATGCCGGCACACGCGCCGCGATGCGGCGGGATCTGTTCCGGCACTTGGAGACCTTCGACGGCATGCGCCTTCTCGTCACCCACGATCCGATCGACGCGTACGCGCTTGCCGACCGCGTCGCCATCCTCGATGGCGGTCGGATCGTGCAGACCGGCACCCTGGCCGAGGTGAGCGCGCACCCGAGGTCTCGCTACGTTGCGGATCTGGTTGGGGTCAACCTCGTCGCTGGAACCATCACCGATGGTGTGCTGAGAAACGACACGGGAGGTCAAGTGGTCGTTGCCGCGGAGCTTTCGGGATCTGCATTCGCCCTGATCCGACCGAACTCGATCTCGCTCAACAGCGAACCGCCCACGGGCACGAGCGCGCGGAACGTGTGGCACGGAATCATCGGCGATGTCGACCGCCTCGGCGACCGTGTACGTCTCAGCATTGCCGGGATCCTTCCGCTTACTGCGGAAATCACCGTCGGGGCGTTCGAGGCATTGGACCTGCGACCCGGCGAAGAGATCTTTGCCTCGGTGAAGGCCACCGAGATCGAGGTGTACCCGGCATGAAAGAATCCGAGCCAAGTTCCTGATCCAAATACCGGAGGAGAGATCGAAGATGCCCGAGATCGAACGGACCGACGCCGACTGGCGAGAAGCATTGACTGCGGAGCAGTACGAGGTGCTGCGCCGAGCCGGCACCGAGCGCGCCTTTAGCGGCAAGTACGTCAACGAGCATGCCGACGGCACGTACCACTGCGCGGCGTGCGGCGCGGAGCTGTTCGATTCGACAACGAAGTTCGAGTCGGGCAGTGGATGGCCGAGCTTCTATCAAGCGAAGGAGGCCGATGCCGTCGAGCTGATCGAAGACTCAAGTCACGGCATGACTCGCACCGAGGTCCGCTGCCGGCGCTGTGGCTCGCACCTCGGGCATCTCTTCCCCGACGGGCCGGCCCCGACCGGGCAGCGGTACTGCATGAACAGCCTCGCTCTCGATCTCGTCACCGACACCCCAAAATCCTGAGCAAGTGGACTCCTGAACTTGGTCGGGGTGAGAACGACCGAACAACATCTCCTACTCGGCGAGTGGGCCTGT
>JAENVT010000244.1 GCA_016650435.1 Ilumatobacteraceae bacterium | reverse complement strand
GTCTGGATGTCCGTCATATTCCAGACTCAAGTATGCATTCGAATCGCGGGGATCACGCGGATCCCCAAACGTCTAGTGCTCTGTTTTGGTCGCGTTGTGGCGTGCAGAGCCCGATGGGTGTCCTCGAATGAACGCGGCCGTCGATCCGCGGGAGTTGTTTTGCCGACATACCGCGAACCCGGTCCTGTCAGCGATCGACTTCCCGAAGATGGTGAACGCGGTGTTCAACCCGGGCGCGACGTCATTTGAGGACGAGACGCTGCTCCTCGTACGAGTCGAGATGCGATCGGGTGTGTCGCATCTGGCCGTCGCGACATCGCCGGACGGACGGACCAGCTGGACGATCGACCCGGAGCGGCGACTCGACCCCGACCTCGACAGCTTCGCCGAACACTGGGGAATCGAGGACCCGCGAATCATCAAAATCGGCGATGAATACATGATCGTGTACACCGGCTATTCGCTCGGAGGACCGCTGGTCTGCCTCGCAACGACCCGCGACTTCCACAGCTTCGAGCGGCGCGGCGTCCTCTTGCCACCGGAGAACAAGGATGCCGCCATCTTTCCGATGACGTTCGATGGCCGATGGGCACTCATCCATCGTCCCGTCCCGTCGACGCCAAGTCTTGGTACGGATATTTGGCTGTCATGGAGCCCTGATCTGCGCCACTGGGGTGATCCTCGCGTGCTGCTCCCGGCGCGTCGAGGTGGTTGGTGGGATGCCAACAAGGTCGGCTTGGGCCCTCCACCACTGCTCACGCCCGAGGGTTGGTTGATCTGCTACCACGGCGTCAAGACCACCGTCTCGGGATCGGTCTATCGGCTCGGTCTCGCCCTGCTCGATCGCGACCACCCCGATCACCTTCTGATTCGTGGCAACGAATGGATCTTTGGCCCACACGCGTCGTATGAACGCTCCGGTGATGTCTCCGATGTCGTGTTCCCGTGCGGTTGGATCCTGCGCGACGACGGCGACACACTCGACATGTACTACGGCGGCGCCGATTCAGTCGTGTGCCTCGCCACGGCAAGTCTGCAAGACCTCCTCGACCACCTGCACAGCCATCCACTCGACGAAACCCACCGTGCGGCCGGAGGACAAGCCGCTGTCGTGAGCGGCCGAGCGGCACGCCCTCGGCGGGGGTAGCCATCGCAAACTGCCCAAGGATCACTCGAGATCCCTCTAAGTAGTCTTTGGGCTCTATTTGCTGCACGAGTAGACGCAGACACTGGCGAGATGAGACCGCACTATCGGCGCGCGAACCAATGACCTCCGCCGCAGAGCGACCCGCCGCGATTCCGGAAGCACGAGAGGTCGGCCCGAACTCCTCGCTCATCGGATCAGGGTGGTCCACTGCCCGAGAGCACGGTTCTCGCTCAGGGTCGAACCGCGGGCCCGGGACGCGTGACTCACTCGACACCGACGCCGGCTGGCTCGTGATCATTCACGGTGTAGGCCCGTTCCGCCGTTGAACGTTTCCTGCCCTCCTCGAAATCGATGATCCGAGTTCGAGTCATCAGCCATTGTGAGCCACTGCTCAGCCCAGGCGTCGAAGAGCGCGAGAGGTACATCCCAACATCGTCTACTCCTCCGACAACGTGGTCCACGGCGAACAGGCCATCCGCCGTAGGGCAACGCCGATGTCGGCGCGACCTCGCCACGAACCCGCTCGGAGCCGCTCAACCGACTGACCAGACAGGGCCGACCGCGGGAGACCCGGTGCCCGAGGTTCGCGGCAGGCTGTGCTGCATCGTCGAGATCAACGCGAGCGTCGACTCAGCGCCCTGGTTGAGGTTCGGACCCGACGGGGTCAGGCCGTCATAGCCACCACTGGTCTCGCGATCCCACATCACCGCTCCCCGGTCGTTGTCACCCGCGAACCACCGGATGGCAAGATCGACCCCACGACGCCACTCGTCGTCACCGGTCACTGCCTGCGCACGGGCGCACGCATCAGCCAGGGCTGCGACCTCGATCGGTTGCTGATCGAACAACGGCGCGTGGTCGTCCGGGCCGGCACCGCCGACCGGTGTCGGCGACAAATGTCCGTCGACGGTTTCGCGGTCAAGGAGCCAGCGCAGCAAGATCAGTCCGTCTTCGAGCACGTCGGGACGGTCGAGAAGATGACCGGCAGCGATCAGCGCCTCCGGCAGCGCGGCGTTGGCGTATGAGAGACGTGGTTCGGGCCAGGGCCAGCGGTGATCGGTCGACAGCGGGCCGATGCTGGTGATGGCATCGGCGAGCAAGTCACGGGCTCGACGATGGCGAAGATCTGCCGTCAGCACCTCTGCGGCGCCAAGCGCCGCGAAAGCCATCGCACGACGATGCGGCGACCGCTGCTTCAAGCCGTGGTTGAAGTACGACAGGCCACTTGACCGCATCCCATCCTCCGGCGCACGGCGGGCAGCGCTGCCGAACGCCCACACGCTGCGACCCCAGCAGTCCTCGACCCCGCGTCGACCCTGCCACCGACCGCCGACGGTGCGTCGGTTCCGTGTGCGGCCCGATGCTCCCTGCGACGACGCGAGGAACCGAAACGCGATCCGGCCGAGCTCGCGCACCGCTTGGCTGCGCTCGGGTTCACGGACGACGACGATCAACAAGCGGGCCACGTCATCGGTGCAGTAGCCGTGGCCTCTCCGTGGTTCGGCATGGTCGGCGTGCTCGAAGATCCCGATGCCGTCAGTCATCGACAACACGTGACCGAAGGACGGCACCGTCATGACGACACTCCCGGTCGCTCCGCGATGAGCCGAGCCCGGAGTTCACCGTATCGGCTCGCGACCGCGACCCACGACAGCGCCGGCGCCAGGCGTCGAGCCTCAGCGGCCATGGACGAGGCGAGATCGGGATCGGTCAGCGCCGAACGCATCGCGGCCCCAAGCGCCACCGGATCGCGCTAGGGAACGATGATGCCGGCGCCGCTGGCAAGCAGTTCGACCGCGTGCGGGAACGCCGTCGATGCCACAGGTCGTCCAGGCGCCACCGCGTCCACGAGCACGCCCGAAGTCACCTGATCCTGGGAATCGTACGGCAGCACCACCAGGTCGGCCGAAGGCGTCATCGAATGAGACCCACGATCCGGACGTCGACCGCGACGCCCGATCGACGAGCATCTCGCGGTACGCCTCACCGGAACTCTCACGTTCCTTCGGGTGGGTTGCACCCGCGACGACATAGTTCGGCGGCGGACGTAAGTCATCGAGTTCGGCCATCGCGTCGATCGCCCATTCGATCACCTTCGATGGACCGACGGCGAAACCTGCAACCAACCGCGCCCGCGCCGTGTCGGTCATCACCACGACTACGTCCGCCAGGTGACAGACCCCTTCGAGCACGAACCGTTGACCTGGCGTGGGCGCGCTCACCACCGTGTGCGCGACCACGACGATTGGCACAACGACGGTAGCCATAAGCGTCAAGATCGAGTTGCCGTCCGGCCCGTCGTAGAGACCGTACTCGTGCTGGATGATGGCGACATCGGTGGCGTTGAGGACGTCGATCGCAGCCGCGAGGCTGGACCGTGATCCCTCGTTGAGGCATGCCAGCACCAACGCGTCCTCCAGCTCGGGCGACGGACTGCATCGCACCACATCCACCGAGGCGCCATGAGCGATGAGGCCTGCCGCCAGCGCAGCAGAAAAGGTCGCGATCCCGCACGACGTCGGCGGGAACGTCGAGAGGATTCCGAACGATCGAACGACGTCCTCACCCGATGCGACGGGCTGGACCGAGACGGCGGTGTGCACCACTGAACTCCTGTGTTCGGCTCGGTCGAGGCGACGAGCCTGCGGAGGGCGACAGAGCCGTAATGGCCCTCCAACCCAAGCGAGGCGCCTCGTCCAAGAGACGTGCGGTCATCGTACTGGCTCGGTTCGAGATCCGACGTCGCTGCCCTCACGCGTATTCCTGCTCCACCACGGCACGCCGCTCCGGAACGCCGTGTTGGCCCCGATCGCCTGACGAACACCACCGCGTCATTACGGGTCGTGGGGAGCTGTTCGCCTCACTGCTCACCTATCGACTGTCGCGGCCGGCCATCCCGCCACGCTGTTCGCCACGTCCTACTCGTTGGCCACCCCGAGGCTTCACGACACGGCTGCCTGTGGGTGGTCCGAGGACCAACGATCGACCCGAAGGTGGCCGAGTGCCTGAACATCGCCGCAGTGTTCGTGCGCGCCGACGAGTTCAACATCATCCACAACGGATTTCGACTACAGCGACCTCGTCGACACACCTGTCGTGACGATCCACGGCTCTCCATCTCCACGGACAGTCCCGTTCTACGAGCGAGATGACACCACGACCACCTACATGGCGATCAGCGACGCCGACGACCACCCGCGACTGCATTTACTCCGCCACGATCCACCACGGCATCGACACCGACGACTTCGCAATACACCAGAATCATGGTAATCATCTCTTGTTCTTTGGCCGGATCCACCCCGGCCAAGGCACTGCCCACGCAATCGAAGTCGTACGTCGATCCGGTCGACGACCCGGCTGATGGTCCCTGGTTGCTCCGCAGCGGTCGCAGAGGACGGAAGGTCGTGTGGGCGGAGTGTTGCGGGCTAGCAGATCTGGAGACCGGCTCGCCGATCACGACCGACGCCCCCCTTCGACCTCGGGTCGACCTCGAAGCAGTGCACCGCAACGGCCATGCTGCTGCTCGCCGACGTCACTCACCGAGCAGGACCCCGTGACCGCTTCCGTCAGTGGGCCAGGGGGTAGCCACCGAAACGGACGCTGGCCCCGGCGAGCACGAACAGCATGGCGGCGACGGTGACGATCCTGATGTGCCACGCAAGGGTGGGCAACGACTCGTCGGACAGCCGAGGGATGACTCGGAGTCTGGCGTGCACTGCGAGCGCGCCGGTGAGCGCAAGCAATCCGAGCTTGATCTGCACTACGTGAGCGATCGGATTCGATCCGAACCAGTGTTCAGGTGAGCCGAGCAGGTGATGGGCAAGCCACAAGCCGGTGAGGGTCTGTGTTGCCAGCGCTGGGAGCCCGACGCGCTCGAAGCTCTGCTCGAAGTCGCTGACGATCGAGGCGCGGCCCTCCTTGAGGGCTCTCGGCAAGATCGTGAGCGCGAGGGTGAGGTGTCCACCCACCCAGATCGTGGCGCCGAGTAGATGCAGGCTGAGAGCTATGTAATAGCCCGCCACGCTCAGGTCCTCCGAGCCCGCGAGCGCGGTGCAGCGCGTGCTCCTTGGACGAGCAT
>JAENVT010000243.1 GCA_016650435.1 Ilumatobacteraceae bacterium | reverse complement strand
GTCGGGTCGAGCTTGATGGCACCGCGCAAGAACTCGGCGCCTGATGCGGCAGCGCTCGATCCGCTCTGGGCGATCAACCAGCCCATGTATGTCAGTGCCTCCGCGTTGTTGGGGTCGAGCTCGCGGACCTGTTGATAGCGCACGATTGCTTGCTGCGGATCGACTCCAAGGAACTGCCTGGCCTCGGCGAGCTTCTGGGCGATCTCGTCGCCGGGCAACCCGCCGCTGATCGATTGTCCCGGCAAGCGCTGGCCCGACGTTCTGGCCACGAGCCATCCGGCCAACGACGCAACCAAGAGGGTGCCGACAACCCACGCGACCAACACCGTCGGTTGGTGCGGCCGGCGGTGTCGGGTTTCGGCGTGGCCGTTGTCGATTGCCCGCATGACCGAGGCGGCGCGAGCGGTATATCCGTCGCGCAGCGTTTCGTAGTCGTGATCGTCGACATCGCCGTACAGGTGTTCACGATCAAGATCGGTGATCGACCGCAGCAGGAATCGTCGTTGCTCCTCCAGCTCGGCGAGCTGATCGGGATTCACAATTCGTCGTCCCCGTCATCGCTGGCAAGTGCGGCCGCGACGAGTCGCCGGTCGGCATCGTCGGGGATCGTGTCGGCCTCGGTCTTCCAACGGCGAAACGCCACGCCGAGGCCCACGACTGCGCACACCAATGCGGCAACGGGCAACGCCCACACCAATGCGTCGATCCCGGTCGCCCGCGGCACGAGCAACACCTTGCTGCCGAACCGTTGCTCGATGAAGTTGATGATCTGGTCGTCGCTCACCGTGCCGGTATCGACCTGACGGGCGATCTCGATCCGAATCGCTTGCGAGTCGGCGTTGCGCGACTCGAAAACGCTCTCGCCATCGCAGATCGGGCAGGCCAGACGTCGGCTGATGTCTTCGACGCGTTCTTTGGGCGTACGTGCTCCCGCATCGCGCGATGCGCCGACAGCGAGCAGCCCGCCGACCACCAAGACCAACAGCACCCAGCCGGGCCATCCCTTGAGCGAACGGCTCATCCGTAGGCCTGGCGCAACTGCTGCATTTCGGTCGACAAGAAGTCCGCGGTGATGGTCGTGGCGTGCCGAACGGCGACGATCCCGGATGGGTCGATGATCCAGGTTTCAGGCACCTGCGCAACGCCGAACGCCGTGGCGATCGCTCCGTCTTGGTCCTTGACGATCGGCCAGTTGCCGCCGTGATCGGCGAACCACTTGGCGACTGCATCGTCGGAGTCGTCCTTGATGATGGTGTACAACTCGGCGCCATCGGAAATGCCGGCCTGTTGCGCGGCGAACGTCACGAGTTCGGGATGCTCCGCCTTGCACGGCAGGCACGTTGATTGGAAGAAGTTGAGCACCACCCAACTGCCCTTGCGGCGGGCGAGGTTGAATGGCTGCCCATCGAGGGACGTGCTGCTGACGGCTGGCGCCGGCTTGCCGGTGAGGAACGACGATGTGACATCAGGTTTCTCGGCCTTGCCGCTGGCCAGAACGACGAACAGGGCGGCCACCACTGCGGCAACAGCCAGCGAGATGAACGGCGCCATCCGCCGACCGGTGCGCTCGGGGGCCACCGCTTCCACCTCGACAGGCTCAGACACCGACCGGCTCCAGTTCGATCGGCGCCGAAACAGGGTCGGTCGGGACGCGTCGCCGGCGGCCGGGGAAGCCGGCCAGCACGGTGCCGGCGGCCATCATCATCCCGCCGATCCACAGCCAGACAATCAATGGCTTGATGAAGATCTTGACGGGTGCTTCCGTTCCGTCGAACCGCACACTTGGTTCGAGGGTGAGGTACAGATCGTTGAGCAAGCCGTTCTTCACGCTGGGCGTGGGAATCTTGGTCCCGAAGTTCGTGAACGTAGTGATGGCCGGCGCGTACGTCTTTCCGCCGTCGATCTTGATCAGCGCCTTCACTCCCGTCGAACGAGCATCTGTGAACTGTTGCAACCGGACGAGCTCGAACGTGTGCCCGCCGTACGACACCGGCACGGCCGGCTTCAAGGTGAACTCGGCGACCCTGGTGTAGCTGTTTGAGGCAGCAAGCGCGACCGCGATGATGATCACACCGAGGTGCACCACCATCCCTCCGTTGGCTCGGCCAACGAGACCACGCCAACCCTGGCGGCGCGAGGCGAGCACGAGTTGACGCAACGCCGCGCCACCGGCGAAGCCGCCGAGGAAGAATGCCAGTAGCGGCGCCAATCCATTCGCGCCGACGACCACGCTGATCGCCAGCGCGCCAGCGCCGCACCACGCCGGCCAGAACAAACGGTCGCGCAGCAATTCAGTGCTGGCCTTGCGCCACGGCAGCACCGGTGCGATGGCCATGAGGAACAGCAACGTGATGCCGATCGGCATCGACAGACGGTCGAAGAATGGAGCGCCCACTGCGATCTGTCGATCCTGCAAAGCCTCGACGATCAGCGGGAAGACCGTGCCGAGCAGGACGATGAATGCGAACACCGTGAAGATCACGTTGTTCGCCAGGAACGCCCCCTCGCGCGAGATCGGGGAATCGATCGCGCCCGGCGACCGGAGGCGATCGCCGCGCCAGGCGATCAACGACAGCGAAACGAGAACGACGATGCCGAAGAACCCGAGCAGGTACGGGCCGATCGTGCCGTTGCTGAAGGCGTGCACGCTCTGCAGCACGCCGCTGCGGGTGATGAACGTGCCGAGGATGGTCAGCGAGAACGTGGCCACCAACAGACTGATGTTCCACACCCGCAGCATCCCGCGCCGTTCTTGGACCAGTACCGAGTGGAGATATGCGGTGCCGGTGAGCCACGGCAAGAAGCTGGCGTTCTCGACAGGGTCCCAACCCCACACCCCGCCCCAACCAAGCACCTCGTAGCTCCACCATCCGCCCAACAGAATCCCAACGGTCAGGAATCCCCACGCGTACAGGGCCCACCGGCGCGTTGCCATGAGCCATCCTTCGCCGACGCGCCCCGTGATCAACGCCGCGATCGCAAAGGCGAACGGGACCGTGAAACCGACGAACCCGAGATACAGGATCGGAGGGTGGAACAACACGAGGATGTGATTTTGCAGCAACGGGTTCGGACCGAGGCAGCAGCTGTTGAAGTTGGGTGTCGGACCGGACTTGAACGCATCGATGGGACCGAAAGACAGCAGGAAGAAGAACGCGGTGACGACGAACATCACCACCAGCGCCCAGGCCACCAATGGGTCGTCGAGCCGGCGACGATTGCGGTGCATGATCACCGCGGTGTAGATCGCCAGGATCAGCAACCACAACAGGATGCTGCCTTCCAACGCGCTCCATAGTGCCGTGACGTTGAACAGCACGCGGGTGTCGCGCGAACCCACCTGCTGGATGTAGGCGAGAGAGAAATCGCGGGTGATCAACGCCCGCTCCATCACCGCGATGGCGATCACGGCACCACCCAACGCCAGCCAGGCGTAGTTGGTGATCGATCGCAGCAGCCGGCGATCTCCCGTGGCAGTGGCGATGCCGAGACCCAATGCGCCGAAGACACTCGCCGCCAGACCGACGATCAGCGCCGCGTGGCCGACGACGCCGTTCAGGCTTGTGGCTGCGAACATGCCGCTGACCTCGAAGGATCGAGACGATCGGGGTTCTTCGCGGCGTACTCGTTGGTGTGTTTGACCTCGAGCTTGTCGCCCTCGAAGACGCCGGCCGCGTCGAGGGTGCCGTGGACAACCACAGGGATGCACTCCTGGAACAACCCGCCGGGGTCACCCTCGTAATGCACGGGAATGGTCACGCTGTTGAAGGAGATCTTGAAGTCCGTCACCGCGCCCTCCTTCTGGACGGATCCTTCGTCGACAGTCCCCTGGATGCGCAACCGACGGCCTTCCTCACAGCCGCTCTTGTGGCCGACCTCGTCGACGTTGCAGTAGAAGTCGATCGCCGATGTCAAAAACTTGGTCACAACCACACCGCCGGCGATCAGCACGATGATCAGCAAGGCAACAGCTCGCCAGTTGCGCCGTCGCGGCGGGGGCGGTGCATCGAGGGTCGTCTGGCGAGGACTCAGGTCCACGGTCGGTCTTCCGGCGGCAGTCGTTGGGCGAGGGTGCGCGCCCGTCGGAACATCGCCCACACCAATACGCCAATCCCGCCGAAGGTGGCCACATAGCTGACGATCACGAAGCCGGTCTCCATCAGAGCGTGGCCTCCTGGCGGCGTTCGGCGATCGCGAATTCAAGACCGTGATCGTCGAGCGCATCCTCCATTGCCAGCACGCGCTGACGATGCATCACCAGCCAGACGTACAGCAGCGTGAAGACGATCACTCCGATGAACAGGCTGAACAGCATCAGGTTCTCGAGCTTGCCCTTGGAGATGCTCTCCTGCTGATGCAGCGGACGCCACCACTGCACACTGAAATGCACCAGCGGGATCTCCAACACCGACAGCAGGGCGACGACTGCGCTGCGCCGGGCGCGCTGGTCGTGGCTCCCGCCGAGACCGCGCACGGCCAGATAGCCGAGGTAGGTGACGAACAGGAATGCGGTTGTCGTCACCCGCGAATCCCATACCCAGTAGACGCCCCACGAGACCCTGCCCCACAGGCTGCCGGTGAGCAACGTGATGCCCATGAACAACACGCCCACCTCGGCGCTGGCGCCGGCCAGACGATCCCACGTCAGCGATCGGGTTCGCTTCGACAGATAGGCCGCGCTGCTGACCGCGGTGACGATGAACGCCAGGTACGCGAGCCATGCGCTGGGCACGTGGATGTAGAGGATTCGCACGCCCTTTTTCTGCACGGCGTCGTCGGGAGACAGGAACAAGCCGAACGCCACGAACCACGCCAGACCGATGAGGGTGGCAATGCCGATGGCCCGCGTGACTCGAGTGCCAGTTGGATTCTTCACGACCGACGTGTCGGTGGGAGTCGTCATGCGCCGTCGTCCACGAGTGGTCCGAAACCGAGCGAGCCGCCGATGCCGAACAGCAGTGCATACGTGACCAGTAGTGCCACCCATGCCCAACCCTCACGCATCGAGATCCCTCCTACGCCGAGCGCCGCTTCCGTCGCTCGGGTTGCACCGATCAGAACTGGCGCCACGACCGGCAACAACAGCAATGGCAGCAGTGATTCGCGACCTTTGGTTCCGGTGGTGAGACCGCCATAAAGAGTACCGACCAACCCCAGCCCGAAGGAAGCGGCTAGCGCGCTCGTGATTAGTAGCGCTGCGCCGCTTGCGCTGGAGCGACTGTTGTAGAGAACGAACGCCCCGCCGAACAGCAGAAGTTCCAGCACCAGCAGTTGAGCTGCCAGGGCAATCGCCTTTCCGAGGTAAATGCCGTGTGCCGGGATGCCTGCGATGCGCAGGGCGTCGAGCGCGCCGTCTGCAGCTTCGACAGCGAACGACCGTTGCACGATGACAAGCATGCTGAACAGCGTCGCCAGCCACACCAATCCGGGAGCGACGCGGGTCAACAGATCATCGCTGTCGAGTGCGAACGCGAACAGCACCATCACGATCGCGGCGAACGGCAGGACTTGGTTCACGAGGACGCGGCTGCGCAACTCGATGCGTAGATCCTTGGCGGCAACCAATCTGGCGACACCGAAGCTTGTCACGACGGGCCGCCGTCTTGGCCGCGGATCTGACCGCCGACCACCTCGACCACCCGGGTCGCCAACGCTCCGGCGCGATCCAACTCGTGACTGGCCAGAATCATCGTCGCCCCCGCGGCCGTCGCTGCTCGCAGCGTGGTGTCGAGCTCGTCACGACCGGCGGCGTCGAGGCCGGCATGCGGCTCGTCCAGCAGCCACAGTTCGGCTCGGCGGGCGATGAGACATGCGAGGGCGCTGCGACGACGCTGACCGGCCGACAACTTGCGCACCGGCACATCGCCCAGCCGACCCCCCATACCCATGCGATCGAGCGCCGCCACCACTTCGTCATTCGTGGCTGCGACTGTTGCTCCCCAGAACGCGACGTTCTCGGTGACGGTCAGATCGGCATAGAGGCCGTTGGAGTGTCCCAACAAACCGACGCGCGACCGCACGATCTGGCGCTGTTCGGCGAGGTCGAGACCCAGCACCGTTGCAGTGCCGCGAACCGGTGGCACCAGGCCGGCGCACAGGCGAAGCAACGTCGTCTTGCCGGCGCCGTTCGGACCGGTGAGCAAAACGATCTCACCTCGCCGTACGGTCAGCGTTACGCCGGCCAGCGCGGGGAAGCGGTCGAGGACGGCCACGACGTCGATGAGTTGAACGACCGGATCCGTCTCCATAGGACGTGGCAACGCTACCGGCCAGCCGATCAGACCTAGCCAGAGGGCGAATCGCGCCCTCCCTGGTCCCCATTCACCCTGTCAAGCTGGGGCTCGAACCTGCCGATATCGTCAATCGTTGGTTCGAAGAGCGTCAAGCTCTGGTCAAGCCAGCGCCCAGAGACGTCGAATCGATTGTGCACCATGTCCGAAAAACCACCCGCGAGCCACGAAAAGCTCAGCCATTGGGATCGCCCAAAGCCGCCCCACGACTGGCGTTGGGTCGTCGGTGGGGTGGGCCGCGTCCTGATCACCCTCGGTCTGTTGATGTTCGCGTTCGTCGCCTACCAGTTATGGGGCACCGGCATCCAGACCGCGCAGGCCCAGCGCACGTTGTCGCGAGAGTTCGACGAGGCGATCGGTACGACGCTGCCGACAACCACGACATTGGCGCCATCGACCACCGACACGCCCACAACTGACGCAACGCTGCCCATCGACCCGGCAACGCCGACCACGACCACCGCCGCCGTCGTGGCGCCGGCAAAGCCAATCCCTCCAGAAGAGAAGGGTGTCGCCCGGCTGGAAATCCCGCGCATGGGGCTGAACCGAATCGTTGTCGAAGGGGCCACCGCCGACGCGCTGACGAAAGGCCCCGGGCATTTCCCGGAGACGCCACTTCCCGGCCAACTCGGCAATGCGGCGATCGCCGGTCACCGCACGACGCACCTCCACCCGTTCTTCGACATCGACAAACTGCAGCCCGGCGACCAGATCTTCATCACCACCTTCAACGGCCGCTACGTGTACCAGGTCACCGGCACCGAGGTCGTCGACCCCAACGCGTATGCGGATGTGATTCCCACAACCGACGTCACCAAAGCCACGCTCACCTTGGTGTCGTGCACGCCGCGGTACTCGGCGACGAACCGCATCGTCGTCCGTGCCGACTTGGTGCCCGAACTGTCCGATGCCTTGACCGAAGCGGCTCCAGTCATCCCGTTCCTCGACCCGGCCAACTCCGGCGCAACCCTTCCCGACGAGGGTTCAGTCACCGTCGTCGACACCGTAGCTCCGACAGCTACGACCGCCTCGGCCATCACGGCCCCCGGCAACACGGCACCGGCCGACACCACACCCGTCGGCGTGATTCCGGTCGACA
This sequence comes from Ilumatobacteraceae bacterium, assembly GCA_016650435.1. Next base: position 4,006 of record JAENVT010000243.1, on the reverse strand, counting down.
CGACTCCGGGCGACACCGTTCCGGCGCAGTCATCGCGGCCATCGACTGCGACAACCGACGCCTTTGTCGACGGGTGGTTCAGCGACACGTCCGCCATTGCTCCGTCGATCTTGTGGGGTCTCGCCCTGGCCGCGGTTGCCGCCGGGATCTACTTGCTGAGCCGCACGGTTCGCCGGTACTGGGTCGGTGTGTTGGCCGGCTTCGTTCCGTTCCTCGTCGTTCTGTACTTCTTCTACGAGAACATCAACCGGTTGCTGCCCCCAAACCTGTGACGATGAGCCGGTGACAGATCCGGTCCGAGCTCGACGTCAGCAAGTCGCCCGCTGGACCCGCAGGGCCAACCGCCTCGGGTACCTGTGCTTCGGAATCGCCATCCTCACGTTCATCATCGGGTTCATCGTCAGCTTCAACGGCACCGTGTCGGCAATCGTCGTCGCCTCGATGATCGTCGGCTCGGTCCTGCTCGCGCCGGCGATCGTGCTGGGCTACGCCGTCAAAGCGGCCGAACGCGACGACCGCGAACGTGGTCTCTAAGAACTCATTTCCGCTTGTCGTCGCTCAGTTGTTACTCTGAGGTAACACGTATGAGCATCCGCCTTCCCGCTCCGGCCCGCCGCGAACAGATTCTCGACGTCGCTGTCGAGGTGTTCGCCCGCAACGGCTTCCACGGTGCGTCGATGAACGATGTCGCCGAGGCCGCCGGCGTCACCAAACCGGTGCTCTACCAGCACTTCGACTCGAAGCAAGACCTCTACATGGCGCTGCTCGACGAGGTCGGCAACCGGTTGTTGAATGCGATCACCAAGGCAACGGCCGGTGTTGCCAGCGGTCGCCGTCAGACCGAGCAGGGTTTCTTGGCGTACTTCCAGTGGGTAGCCGACGATCACGACGCCTTCTTGTTGCTGTTCGGGTCTCGCGCCAGCCGCGACGAGGAATCGACGCAGGCCATTCGTCGCATCACTGCCGGCGCCGCCGATGCCATCGCCCCGCTGATCGCCGCCAACATCGGCGCTGACCATCGCCGCACATTGGCGCATGGTCTCGTCGGCCTGGCCGAGGGTGTCAGCCGACGCCTCGTCGAGCAGGGCCAATCGTTCGACCCGCTGGTCCTGGGCCAACAAGTGGCCGATCTGGCCTGGGCCGGTCTACGTGCCGTGCACGACTGACATGGACAAGCAGGTTGTGAGGGCCGATGTGCCCGAGACGGGCGGGCCGTTCAATCTGTGCATCCGCCACGGGAACATGGTCTACGTGTCGGGTCTGCCGCCGTTCGATGAGGAGTACTGCGGGCGGCTCCGTGCCGCACGGGCCGCGGGCGAACCGATCCCACCATTTCCCGACACAACGTTCGACGTTCAGGCCCGATGCGTGATGGACCATCTCAAGTTGCTGGTCGAAGCCGCGGGATCGAACATGGACTGTCTGTTGAAGGTCGTGGTGTGGTTGAAGGATCAATCCGATCAGGAAGCCTTCGATCGCATCTACCGCAGTTACTTCGCGAGCAGCGAGTCACTACCGACACGGACGCGGATGCAAGCCGGCCGAACGCCGATGGACTGTGCACTGGAGATCGACGCGATCGGCTTCGTCCCCGAGTAACGAATCACTAGTCGCCCTGCAGGTTGGTCTCGAGGTCGGCCCACAGGTCTTCGACGTCTTCGATGCCGACGCTCATGCGCAGCAGACCTGGCGGAACATGGGCATCGCCGGCGTACTTCTGTCGCCTTTCGATGGTGGTCTCGACTCCCCCGAGGCTTGTCGCCGGCACGATGATCCGCACGCCAGCGCACAGGGCATCGGCTGCGTCCGGTCCACCGGCAACGACGAACGACACCATCGCGCCCTGCCCCGGATAGCGAACTTCGGCGACTGCGGAGTGAGCGCGTAGCCGTTCGACGAGCACCTCGGCGTTGCGCTGCATCGCCGCGAGGCGGATGGGCATCGTGCGCAGCCCGCGCAGCGCCAGGAACGCCTCCAACGCTCCGGGTGTCGCGCCCTGAAACGTGCGCGCCTGCACGAGCCGTTCGTAGATCTGATCGTCGGACGTGACGCACAGACCGATCAGCAGATCGCTGTGCCCACCGATGAACTTGGTGCCACTGTGCAACACGATGGCGGCACCGTGTTCGAGTGGCCGCTGCAACAGTGGCGTGGCGAACGTCGAGTCGACCACCATGTGCGCGCCCGCATCTCGTGACGCCGCGGCGATCGCCGGCAGGTCGGCGACATCGAGCGTCGGGTTCGTCGGTGTCTCCACCCAGACCACGTCGGAACCCCCCGCCGCGGCCGCAACCGCGGCGGTGTCGGTGATGTCGACGGGACGCAGTTCGACGTGGCCCTGAAGCTGATACTCCGAAAGCAGCGACCGCACGCCGAGGTAACTGAACGTGGGGACGACGACGACCTTCGGCGCAAGGGCGTAGACGATGGCCGAAGCTGCGGCCATCCCGCTGGCAAATGCGATCGCCCGCCCGCCTTCCAACGCACCGATCGCTGCTTCGAGCGCTGCCCACGTGTCGGTGCCGTGGGTGCGGGTGTACTCGCCGCCGGAACGAAAGTTGGACGCCAGCACGATCGACTGATTCAGCGGATCTCCCGCCTCCGATGGCCTGCCAGCCGTGACAGCAATGGTGGCGGGAGAAAGAAGTCGTTCGTCCGGCATCTCGTCATGTTCACATAAACCGATGCGTGAGTTTCATGTGCCGCGTAGCGTGAATCCTCGATATCCCTCGACGAATCCAGCTGCGAGCAGCGTTGTTGCCTCGCTGCCCTTGCGCTCGATCGGTGCGCCATTCACCTTGCGGACCTCGATCGACCGCTGACGACCATCCTTCACAAGGGTCGCCAGCGCCTCGGCCCAGCTGCCTTCGGCCGACTCCGGGAACGTGACCAGGTGCGACGATCGTCGATCGAACCATGCCAACGGCACGCCGCTGCGCAAGACGACCACAGCACCCGCCGTGCGGCTGGCGCGGCCGGGCGTCTCTGGCCAGTCGAGCGCCGCACCATACGGCTGAGCAGGGTCGGTGGCCGACAGCACTACCGGGGCGGGAACCAGTTCAGGATGCAACGATGGGTCGGCCACTTCGCGAGCCGACCGCAGTCGATCGACGGCACCTGGTAGGGCAAATTGGGCGGCTCCGAGGCCGGAGACGAAGTAGCCGCGACGCACCTGGCCGCGCTCTTCGAGCACTTTCAGCACTGCGTATGTCGCCGCGTACCCACCCTTCACGCCTTCGGCCAGCACCGCCTCGCGGGTGACGACGCCGTACCGCTCGAGCAGTTGCAGCGCCGCGGCATGAGCGGCCTGGGTGGGCGACGGCGCAGGGAGCCGCTGCGGGGCGAGCAGCGACCAACGACCTGCACCCGATGGCGGACCGATTCGAGTCAGTCGACCCGGTCGCGGCCGGCCGCGAGGTGCGGCCGACGAACGTGATGTCTTGCCACCCGACAGCATCGATCGCAGCGGAGCCAGCGAGTCGTTGGTGACCTCGCCCGCCCACACCAGATCCCACAGCGCGGCAAGCAATTCGCCATCGGTTGCGCCGGTCGACGCGAACCGCAGCTGGTTCCAGAAGCTGGCTCCGTGGGAGCCCAAGTGAGCACGGAGGGCGTCGTGCAACGGGCCGGTAGGCGGTTCGGCAACTTCGAGCGAGGCGTCGAGCATCGCGAATTGGTCGGCGAAGTACAGCCGGACCCTGCCGTCGGTGGGGCCGATCCCACCGCTGCCCACCCAGATCACGTCACCCGTCGTGCAGAGCTCGTCGAGGTCGGCCGCCCGGTAGGTACGCAGTCGCGCCGGCAGCAGCTCGCTCTCCAACGCCGATGCCACTAATGCAGCACCCTGCAACTGGGCCAGGGCCTCGACCAAGGAATCGAGGCCGCGGCGTTCGCCTGGTATGCCGTGCCACGCCTGGATGAACCGGGCGTAGGCATCGGGCTCGACCGGCTCGACCTCGCGGCGCAACATTGCCAGCGACCGACGCCGAAGCTGGCGGAGCACGTC
>JAENVT010000242.1 GCA_016650435.1 Ilumatobacteraceae bacterium | reverse complement strand
CTTGGCCCGCTCGAGCACCTGCTTGCGGTGCTTCTTCGAACCAACGGCGCGCTTTACACGAGCCATTTCACTCTCTCCTTCTCGTTCCTAAATTCAGCGTTCGCCGAGCAGGCGCTTGATCTTGCGGGCATCGCCAGGATGCACACCAACCATCCCGTCGAGACGACGGGTTTGTGTCGACGGCTTCTTCTCGAAGAGGTGCTGTCGGTTCTGCTGTAGGCGCATGAGCTTGCCCGTGCCCGTTTTCCTGAACCGCTTCGCGGCCGTCTTGCTGGTCTTCATCTTTGGCATGGTGGATTCCTTCTCAGTGCGGACGATTCGTCCGCAATTTGCGATCGTGTTGATCAGGCTGTTTCGGCCTGATCGGGAGGCTCGTCGGCGACCGGTGGTTCGGGCGCTTGATCCTGTTCTTGCTGCAGCGGTGCCGATGCGTCGGCGGCAGTTGTGTTCTGAGCAGCCGGAGCGTCGTGTGCCGCAGCTTTTGGTTCGTGCGGTTTCTTGACGACTGCCTTCTTTTCGGGAGCCAACACCATGGTCATATTGCGACCTTCCAACCGAGCCATGGTTTCGACTTTGCCGTGCGAACCCACTTGCTCGATCACCGCATCGAGAATTCGAGAGCCGAGTTCAGGGTGGGCCATCTCTCGACCTCTGAACTGCAACGTGACCTTGACCTTGTGGCCGTCTGCAAGGAAGTCCTGCATGTGGCGCACCTTGGTGTCGAAATCACCCTTGCCGATCTTCGGACGGAACTTGACTTCCTTGATCGAGACCTGGATGGTCTTCTTGCGCGATTCCTTGGCCTTCTGGCTTTCCTCGTAGCGGAACTTCCCGTAGTCCATGATCCGGCACACCGGTGGACTCGCCATTGGTGCCACCTCGACGAGATCGAGGTCTTGCTGGCGGGCGAGGGTGAGCGCATCTGGCAGATTCTTGATTCCAAGTTGGCTGCCGTCTGCTCCGATGAGGCGAACCTCACGGGCGCGAATGCGATCGTTGTACCGGTGCTCCGGTTGCTGCGGCGGTGCTATGGCTGATCAATCCTGTGCAATGGGTGGATCCCTTCCGAGGTGTTTGGCTGCGAAGCCACTAACACGGCGAAGAGAACCGCCACCAGGACGGGCACTCGAGTGGTCGTGACCCGGACGCACGGTAGCTGACGCATGTGTGGCCGGGTGGGAGTGTTCTGCAAGCAGCCACCCCACTTCGCGATGAGTTGTCGGCGGATACGATACCTCAGGTGAGCAGCGAAGACACCGAATCGGTGGTTGAAGACGCCCAGAATGCGCTCAACGATGCTCGTGCCCGCTTGGCGGAGATCCCCGCCGAGACGGTCGTGGTGAACCACGTGATGGGCCTGTACGAGTTGGCTGCGATCCATTTGGGCGCCGATCCCCCACGCCTCGGCGAGGCTTCATTGGCCATCGATGCGGTTGCCTGCCTGGTCGAGGGACTCGGTGCGCGCCTCGGAGACGAGGCACCGACATTGACGATCGCGCTCTCCAACATCCGCCTCGCGTTCGTCCAGATCAAGGCTGCAACCCTCGCCGGCAACTGACCCTCGGCCTCGGTCCCGCCGAACCGGGCACGCCCAGAACGCTACGTAGCCAATCGGGGCTGCCCGATTCGCACCGAACAAGCGCAGCGGTCGGCTGAGCTGGTAGCTCGTCTGTGGAGTCCTTAGCGGTACCCAGGTGAGCACCAAACACTCCACAGCTACGAGAACCGGCCGAAACGTGCTTTGCGGACTCGACCCTCGCGTACCTTGACTCCTTCAGAGCGCAGGACCGCCGACTGTTCGCGTTCGTGGCCGGGCACCAACCTGCCTACGGAGTTGACCACTCGCCACCAGGGCACGTCTTCGTCGGTCGTTGCCAGGATGTGGCCGACAAGTCGCGACCGCTTCGGATAACCGGCGTCCTCGGCAATGTCGCCATACGTGACCACCTCGCCTTCACGCAACGCCCGTATGACGTCGAGGATGCGCAGATCGCGCTCGTTCATTTCGTGACGACGTGGTCGGCTTCGTAGCGACCGAGCTTGCACATCACGTCGAACTCGACGTCGGCACCGATGGGGATGTCGCGACTGCCGTCGGCAATGACGATGCAGTGGAACGGCACGACCCAGCCATCGTCACGGGTGATCTCGCCGAGCCCCACCACTTTGTCGAACGTCGTGACCGTGCCGCGCATGTCACGCAACGATCTTGCTGATCGGCAACTCCAGAATGTCGGAGGCACCGGCGTCTTTCAACTCTGGTATCAGCGTGTTGATCGTTCGCCGCTCGACGACCGATTCGATGGCGTAGCCACCACTCGCAAGTTCGCTGATCGTCGGCGACTTCGCCGATGGCAACACTGCAAGCACCGCTTTGAAGTGGTCGGTGTCGACGTTGAGCTTCACCAGGACCTTGTCGCGTGCGTCGAGCGTGCCGAGCAACAGCGTCATCAATTGACTCATCGCGTGCAGTTTGATGGGGTCGTCGAACGACGCCTTGTTCGCAACCATCTCGGTGTAGCTGACGAGCACAGTATCGATCACCCGCAGACCCGCTGCCCGCAACGCCCGGCCTGTCTCGGTGATCTCGACGACACAATCGGCGATGTCGGGAATCTTCGCCTCGGTTGCTCCGTACGACAACCGCACGTCGGCGGTGATGCCTTTCGACGCGAAGTACCGCTCTGTCAACTTCGGGTATTCGCTCGTGACGCGCACGCCTTGCGGGAGATCCTCTACTCGTTGCGCCGGCGAGTCGGCCGCGACCGCAGCAACCACCTTGACCGGACTCGACGTGGCCTTGCTGTAGCGCAACTCGCCGAGGCTGACGACCTCGCTGCCGGTTTCTTCCACCCAGTCGCGTCCAGTGATTCCGAAGTCGAACAGCCCCTCGGCGACGTACATCGGAATCTCCTGAGGGCGCAGGATTCGTACGTCAGCGATGCGCGGGTCGTCGATGGTGGCCTTGTAGTCGACCGACGACGAGCGCACGACCGGCAGGTCGGCCGCCGAAAATAGTTCGAGCGTGGCCTTCTCCAACGAACCCTTCGGCAACACCAGCCTGAGCATCCGCAGCAGGCTATCCGGCAGCCGTCAATGCTCGGTCGGTGATTCCTCGAGCAGGCGAACCGCGTGCGGAACGATGTCGAGGATTGCCCCGAGTTGTTCGACACAACCCTTCGGCGATCCGGGCGTGTTACAGATGATCGCCTGCCCGCGGATGCCGGCGATCCCGCGCGATAGGCGACCAAGCGGACTGATCAATCGCATCGCCTCGGCGAGACCGGGGGCTTCGCGTTCGATCACCTTGCGCGTGCCTTCCGGGGTCTGGTCACGCGGCGCGAACCCCGTGCCGCCGGTCGACACGATCAAGCCGGAGAAGCCACCACACATCTCGCGCAGATTGTTGGCGACGTTGTCGGCGCCGTCGGCCGTGACCCGATGCTCGACGACCAGCCAGCCGGCTGCGGTGAGCTGCTCGACGAGTGCCACCCCGCTCTTGTCTTCCCGCGTGCCGTGAATCACGCCGTCGCTGACGGTGAGGACCTTGGCATGTAGCGGCTGGTCGGTCATGAGGTCCGACGGTATCGAATCAATGTCATGCCGTCGGTGTCATGGTCGTGCGGAAGCACCCTCCAGCCGTGACCGTAGGCGCGCCATTCCGCAGACGGCGCCTCGGCAATCGGCTCGAATCCGTCCGGGATGGGATGGGCGATCGATTCCTCGGCGGTCAGCGTGCACACGCTGTAGACCAACCAACCGCCCGGTCGAACGAGCGGCGCTGCGGCTGCGAGCATTCGTCGCTGCAGATCGGCAAGCTCGCCGATGTCGGCTTCTGTGATCCTCCAGCGCGCATCGGCGCGGCGTCGCAATGCTCCGAGGCCGCTGCAGGGCGCGTCGATCAAGACCTTGTCGAAACTTGCCGGCGGGAACGGCGGAGCGGCCGCATCGCCCACGACGACCGAGACGCCACGGATCAGACGGGCCCGATGCATCTGCAGATCCGCGGCCACGACGTATGCACCACTCGCGGCCATCGCCGTCGCCTTCCCGCCCGGTGCGGCACACAGATCGACGATCCGCTCGCCCGGCATCGCTTCGACTGCGGCTGCAACCCACTGTGACGCCAGATCCTGCCGGTAGCCATCGTCTCGTACCGACACCGGCGCCGGCTCGTTCATTCGCGACAGCGCCGCCTCCGCCTCGTCGCCCAATTCGGCTTGCAGGCGGGAGACGATCCAATCGGGATAGCTCAGGCGAACCGCATCGTTCGGCCACTGCATCGGTGTGTCGCCGACACGGCGCAGAATCGCGTTGACGAAGCCCCTCGCTGCCTTTGGAGCCAGCTCGACAGTTTCGCCGACGGCAGCGTGGGCGGCGACACCGGCGAAATGCAATTGATATGCGCCGAGCCGAAGCAACGTGCGCAGCGCCGGCTGCGGTTCCTTCACGAGAAAGCGGTCGATCAACGCGTCGCAGCCGCGCCGCATGCGGGTCGTGCCATAGACCAGTTCGGTGACGAATCCCCGATCGCGTTCGCTCAACCGCGACTTACCCAGCTCACTTTGCAGCAACAGATTGGCGTAGGCACCGTCGTGATCGATTCGTTGCAGGCAGCGGTAGGCCAGCTGGCGGGCATTGCTCATGAGGACGCGACGCGCCGTACGTCGCTCGGGCCCAATGCTTCGACAACGGCCAAGTGAGCGCCTCGGGCGAAGGCATCGAACGACATCGGGGCTCGACCTTCCGGCTGCACGGTGACGAGACGGAGACCGCCGACACGATCGAGATGCAACTCGTTGGTGACCTCGGCGGCAAGATCGATGAGCTCCGCGGACACGACTCTCAGCCTGCGGCCGTGCAGCGTTGTCCACGCCCCGCCAAGCCGCACCAAACGATCGATATCGGTCGGCGATTTCGTCCAGTCGATCTGCAGCTCGTCGGCGCGCAACTTGGCTGCGTAGGTGGGTTCACCAACTTGCGGCCGCGGCGTACCAAGACCGGCACGCAACTCGTCGACCAACAATCGTGTGCCGACATCGACCAGCGTCCGGCGAATGTCTGCTGCTGTTGTCGTTGCTTCGATCGGCACAACTTCGCACGCGTACACGGGCCCGGTATCGAGGCCCTCTTCGAGCTGCATCAGGCACACCCCCGTCTCGTTGTCACCGGCTAGCAAGGCGCGTTCGACGGGAGCCGCACCGCGCCATCGCGGCAGCAACGAGAAGTGCACGTTGACCATCGGCAACGCTTCGAGGACGTGTGGCTTGATCAACTGGCCGAAGGCGACGACAACACCAAGATCGGCGCCGGCATCAAGCGCGTCGTCGACGGAATGTGATACGGGCAAACCCAGTTCAAGGGCTGCGGCCTTCACCGGGCTTGGCATCAGCTGCGATCCGCGACCGCGGCGCTTGTCGACGCGACTGATCACCAACGCAACGTCGAATCCAGCGGCCACAAGCGCACGAAGCGGAGGCACCGCCATCTCCGGTGTCCCGAGGAACACGAGGCGGCGCGGCGGCGCGGCGCGGGTCACTGCAATTTCAGGCGACGCTTCGGAGCCTCTGTCACCGGCAATTCTTGCACGCGGCGGTACTCGGTCATCGCTTCCTTGCGCTGTTCGGGCGTCATCCGATCGAACATCAGCACACCATGCAGGTGATCGATCTCGTGCTGGAACAATCTGCCCATCAGTTCGCTGGCTTCGATCTCGATCTCGTCGCCGTCAACGGTGAAGCCACGTACCAACACGTGGTTGGGACGAAGCATTTCGACATACAAGCCTGGGATGCTGAGGCAGCCCTCGTCGTAGACCCATTCCCCGCTGGTCTCGACGATTTGCGGATTGATGATCGCCATCTGTTCGTCGTCGACATCCCAGACGAAGATCTGCTTCTGCACGCCGATCTGCGGGGCTGCCAGGGCGATGCCCGAATCGCTGTCGTACAACGTGTCGAACATGTCGTCGACCAGGCTGGCAATCTTGCCGTTGATATCGGTGACTTCTGCCGCTTTGGTCTTCAACACGGGGTCGCCGTATGTGCGGATCTTGTACGCCATAGATGCAAGGCTACCGACCGAGATGGGCCACTACTTCGACGAGGATCCCGACGCGCCGTCGTTGCCACGAGATGTCGAATTGTGGCTGCCAGACATGTCGCTGACGCTCACCACCGATCGTGGTGTTTTCGGGTACGACCAGATCGACGCCGGCAGCAAGTTGTTGCTGTTGAAGGCTCCGCCACCTCCCTTGGCTGGCAATCTGCTCGACCTCGGATGTGGCGTCGGCACCATCGCTCTGCCGCTGGCCCGCCGAGCGCCCGGCGCGACCGTCTGGGCCGTCGATGTCAATAGTCGGGCCCGCGAGTTGTGTGCCGGCAATGCCGCTGCCAATGGGATCACCAACCTGCGAGTCGCCGCCCCCGACGACGTGCCTGAAGATGTTGCATTCGACGCCATCTGGAGCAACCCTCCAATCCGTGTCGGCAAGAAGCCGCTCCACGACATGCTCCTGATGTGGCTCGGGCGACTCGCACCTTCCGGGGACGCGGTGATGGTCGTGCACAAGCACCTCGGCGGCGACTCGTTGCAGCGCTGGTTGACGGAGGCCGGGTATCCCACGGCCAGGCTCGCCTCGTCGAGTGGTTACCGAATCCTGCACACAACGTCGACGATCTGATGCAAATCTTTCTGGGACTTCCAGAATACTGGCCCTCGGAACTCGGCGCTTCCTGAAGCGCATCGGAGTGTTTCCGGACACCCCGGGGTGGCCGCAAACACCCCGATGGGCTGCTAACACTCGCACACCAACGGGAGATCTAGCGTTCCCGGACCTCGGCGAGCACGACGGGGTTCGGCTGTCCGTTCCAGGTCGCGGTGAGCCCGATCGCTGGGCGAGGTCCGGGCACGGGGCGTCGGAACACTGTCAGCTCGAAGCGGTCATTCTGAAGCACGACGCTCGTAGCGTCGTTATGTCTCAGTTCGAAATCGTCGACCGGCACTCGCTCATGTGTCCAGCCCCCGCCCTGGATGCGGACGTCGCTCGGCGCGATGTACCAGCGACCGTCGTACACGGCCATGCTGAGGGCCTCACCCTGACCTGTCATCGCAACAGCGGCGAGCATCACGACGAGTCGAGGGTCGCGCAGTCCGTCGTACACCCATCGGGTGCCGAGCACGGAGTGCTGCATCTCGACAATGAGGGCGTCGTCGGTCCCGTCGACGGGTTCGTCTCGGTACGTGAGCGGGATCTGCAGCAGTGTGGTTCCGTACCTGACGAGGTGGGTCTCCATACCGACACGAGCGTCAGGATCGTCAAAGCGGTAGGCGCCAATCACCTCGATGGGAACGTCAGCTGGTGGACCCCACGGTTGCGTCGGGGCCCATTCGGCGATGAGTTCCGCTTTGGTCGGCGTGATCGTTGCGCGGTGAACAATGGCCATGACCGCTCAGCGTAGGCAGCTTGCGCGACGCAGACGGCCCGGTTTCCAGAGGGCACGGCCCTGTGGAGTTCGTGGCGCCTACCCGGGTACCTCGAAAGACTCCACAGGCTGTGACGTCGCCTCAGCGAGCGGGATCGACTTCGATCCTGAGACGTGAGCCCTTGGGACGAGGAGTCGAGGCAATCGCCGCGCCGAGTTCGTCCCACGTCGGTGCTCGCAGCAACACGACGTCGCCGCTCGACGAAGCCTCGAGCCCGGTCGCCTCGGCGAACTCGGTGGCACCGGCGCCAGACACCGCGGCGAGCGCGGCGAATGGTGGCAGGCCCAACAACTCGCGCCGGCTCAACTCGACCTTGGCCACCCGAGATGGGTCGGCGTGCAGCACGGCTTGCAGCACCTCGTGGCGCGGCAGGAATGTCTGCACCAGCAGTCGGCCTCCTCCACTTCTTCCGCCAACGAGTCGCGCTGCACGGGCGAGCAGTGCCATGGCTTGCTCCGCCGCTCGGTATCGGGGCGCAAGCAACTCGCCATCGAGATCGAGGAACGCGACGACGTCGGCCCTTCCTGCTCGATGCAGCACAGCCTCGGTGCCGATCAGCACATCGCAGTCCGGCAGCGACTCGCTATCACCGGTGACCACTCCGACAGGCCGGTTAGCAGCCGCTTCGATCTCCTCGCGCAGCCTGCTGACGCCGGGACGAATCAGCGAGAGCGCGCCGGACCCGCAGTTCTGACACACCACCGGACGCACGGTGCCGCATCGACGGCACACCAGCG
>JAENVT010000241.1 GCA_016650435.1 Ilumatobacteraceae bacterium | reverse complement strand
CGTCGAACAGCACCGAGCCACCGGCGGCGAGCGCCACGACGCGGCATGGGCCGCCGTTCACGTTCAACACATCGGTGTGCTCGCTCGTGGCGCGGGACGCGATCGCGATCACAACGACCTCGCCCTCGTGGACGACGGCACCCTGGCGGGCCCCGTCGCCGAGGTCGCCGGTGAGTTGGGCAAGACGGTCGCTGGCGGCTCGGTCGGGCCGGGCATTCACCACGGCACCTATCGGCGACGTGGCAAGGCGGGTGACCGGTGAGACACCCACTGCCGCGATGACGCGTCGACCGACGGTCTGCACGCTGGCCGAGCGGACGAGCAGCGAAGCCGGCGCAAGCCGGCTGACGGCGCCGCGCATTGAATCGATACTCGGAGCCGGTCGGGCGATGGCGTTGCCGGGATCCTTGACCGTCGTGATCGGCGCCGTCGCGCCGACGGTGCTGAGCGGAGCCGCCATGACCGCCTTCACCATCGGTCCGACGAATGCCCGGGCAACCTTGGTGCGGTCGACGACAACGGCATCGACCTTCGGCGACTCAGGCTTTGGTGCCACCACCAGATCGTCAGCCAGCGATCCGAAGCTGGGCGCCGAAGCCCGCTCGCCGCGTAGTGCCGCCACGCCGATCGTGCCGTAGCCACCGGCGTCGAGCAGCCGAGCGGCGACGTTGAATCGGGCGTCCAGATCGCCATCGGCGGGGCGGATCGCGGTGGCCATGTCCTGCAGCGCCTTCACCGCCACGGCACGCTGGTTCGTGAAGGTTCGGTTGGACACGAACGGCAGCGGCTTGCGCCCGGCGAAGGGCAACTCGATCTGGTGGTAGTCGACGGCCGGCGTCGGTGGTTTGTCGGCGAGCACTGTGCTGAACGTGAAGCCGTCGCTGGCGTCGATGGTCTCGCCGGCGGGCACCTTCGGGGCCTTCTTGTTCTGCGGCTCGCCCCACACGCCCTTCGGGAACGAAGCGTTGGCGCGTGGCGTCATGCTGATCCCGTTGACCGACACGGGTTGTGCTGGATCACCGGTCTTGACGATCTTGGAGATCTCGGCGTGCAGGTTGGACTGCAGCGACGGCGATGACATCGGTGCCACGCCGAGGTCGGGTGCCGACACGTGCTGCGTGACAGAGGATCCATCGCTTCCGCTCAGCTTCATGTCGACCGCTGGTGCAGTGGTGATCAGCACCAACTGGAACTCGGGCACGACCAGGAACGGATTGAGCGGGCTGCCGTCGGGCACTTTCTGTGGGCTGCCGTCGCTCTTCTTCCCCGCCGCGACACCGCCGAGCACCACCGACGCCTGGAGCATCTGCGCATCGGCCGAGGCGCGTAGGTACTTGTCGCGGAACTCGGCTGCGGTCAGCCGCGCATCATTGGGATCCTTCTCGTCGCCGAACTCGAACGGCACCTCGAAGCCGCAGATCTCGAAGCGCCCCTCGACGTGGATCGGCGGGCCGGTGATGGTCACCGAGGCACCGAGCGAGAGCTCGATGTTGACGGTGCCGAACAGCAGCCAGATCTTGATGCCGGCCGAGATCTCGGCCCATGCAGTCACCTCGAACCAGAACGGATCGAAGAACACGATGCCGTCCGCGCCGAACGACAGCCGGGCATGGGCAGGCCCGAAATGGGCTGAGACCTCCAGTTTGGTGCCGGCCATCAACGCCTCTGAGCAGAGCGCGAAGTAACTCTCACCGACGATGCTGATGTTCTCGATCGGCTGCCAGCGCAGGCCGAGCCGAGGCACCACTGGATAGCCGGACTTGTGGAACTTCGGGTGGTAGCCACCCATCGTCACCACGAATTGCCCGGCGTTGGGACCCTTCCACCACGTTGCGAACGCGAAGCCGCCCGTGAGCCGCACCGACTCGGTGAGCAACCACGAGTTCTCGGTCAGCTGGGCCTGCACCAACACCACGCCCTCTTTGGTGCTGAACCGGGCCAGGAGGGCGAGCTCGATCGACACCAGCTTGGCGACTGGTGTCGGCAGTTCGGCGCGGGCGAGGCCGAGCACGGTGATCTCCAGGCCATCGCCGAACGCGACCGTCACCACGATCTCTCCCGAGATCAGCACGAAGCTGGTGAAGCTGATGCCAGCAGCCACCCAGTACTCGCCGCGCTTTGGCCCGATGTTCGCGCCCATCTGCTTCAGCTGTTCCTTCGGTTCCGGTGCGGGACCGAGTGCTTTCATCGCGACGAGGAACGGGTTCGCGGTGATGGTTTCCATCGACGGCGGCTTCAACTCGCGGTTGATGCCGAACCCGATGCCTACGCCGGTGATGAAGAACGCGGGCACACCGCCGAGCGGGGCATGCAGCGCGCCGAACGCGAAGAACGACGCGAACGTGCCGTTGCCGTCGTCGGGGTTGGCGTAGCCGCCGAACAGATCGATGCCGTAGCCGTTGAAGCCGATCTTCAACATGCCGAGGTATTCCACGCCCTTCAGCGGCGCGGCGAGGTCGGCGCGCAGCAATGCTCCGGCCAGCGTGAGGCCGCCGATGCTGCTCGAGATCGCAAACCCGTCGAGGTCGACCGACCAGGAGTGGATGTCGAAGAACGGCTTGTTGACGTGATACGTCAGCCGCAACTTGTCGACGCTCGCCGAGATCCCGAACAGGGACACGCTGCCGTCGAGCGACACAGAGATCCAAGCGAGGTGGCGAGGCGCGCTGCCGGTGTAGCCGGTGCCGAGGCCCACCTGCTCGATGTACACGGGACCGAACGCGCGCTGGATCGGAAGGTACCACGGGCCGTCGCCGGGGCCGGCCGCGAGCGACACCGCGACGCCGTTCACGCCGTGGTGGGCCTGCACAGCGATCGCCGGGCTGAACTTCGGTGTCGGCGGTGCGCCACTGCCACCCGCGTCGTTCATCACTCCCTTGGCGACCGCGTTGTCGCCGCCGCCGGAACCGAGCGGCACACCGAGGCCGATCAGCTCGAGGTGGACACCACCGGAGACGGCAACCGTTGCGCCGTCGGGGACCAGCTTGCCGAAGAGGTGCACCGCAACACCATCGAGGCGCAGCCCGGCGTCGAGCAACGGTCCCGATGACTTGGTGATCTTCACGCCGAGTCCGTTCGCAGCGAACGACGGCGTGACGGTGACGGCCGGCGAGGTGCCGGCAGTGATGGTGAGCAGATCGACGACGACGCCTGGCGGCGGAGGCGATGGCGGCGTTGGTGATTCGATCCAGTGCGAGTCGGTGACGATCGCGATGACCGTGTCGCCTTGAGGGTTGAGCACCAGCCCGGCGTTGGCATCGATGATGTTGACGCGCAGTCCCACCAGATCGCCGTCGAGGTGGAGTCCGACCTCGATCGGCCCGAGGGGAACAGCCGGCAGTGCCCCGGCCAGCTTGCGGGCCAGGACGAAGAGGCTGCCCGGAAGGCTGCTGACCGGCGATGTCGCGATCGCGTGGTCGTCGGCGCTCGACAGGATCGAACCCTGGAGCAGCGAGCGAACGCTGTTTCCATTGACCAACTTGTTCAGGATCGCGTCGACCTCGTTGATCGCGATCACGTAGTTACCGAGCAGCTCCAGCACAGCGTCGGCAGCGAACAGCGCTACCGCCGCGGCCTCGGAGTCGTCGTGATCGGCTCCGCTGACGCGCGAACGGGCGACGACCGACAAGCCCTCGGATTCGCGCCAGCGGGCGAACAGTTCCTTGTGTGCATTGGTGGTCGGGGAGAGGTCGTCGAGCGCCAGCCCGAGCGATGTCGCCCACCCGCTCGTGCCCTCGCGGCCACCACGGATGAACGGCCGCAGCACCGGACCGCCGAGGTCGAACGCGGCCGGTCCGACACCGAAGCCCCACGCGGTGAGGCCGCTCGGGT
>JAENVT010000240.1 GCA_016650435.1 Ilumatobacteraceae bacterium | reverse complement strand
GGTCATCGTCGGGATCCCCGTTGGCATCGTTTTTGGGCGGCTCATCTTCGGGGCTTTCGCTGACAGCATGGGTGCGGTGCGTGGTGCGGCGATACCGCTGCTGACGATTGCCGTGGGCGCCGTCGCCGTCGTCGCCGTCGCGAACGGCGTCGCCGCGATGGTCTCGCGTCGGACTCGCCGACGAGAGCCGGCCCTGCTACTTCAAGGCGAGTAGCGCCCGATCGGCTGCGTGCCATCCGCACATGCCATGGACCCCGGCGCCTGGCGGGGTGGACGCAGAACACAAGAAGAGCGCCGGATTCGGCGTCACATACGGTCGGGCCGCGATCGTCGGGCGGAACACCATCTGCAGACCGCTGTGTGCGCCACCGGCAATGTCGCCCCCGACGTAGTTGGCGTTGTACTCCTGCAGGTCGCTCGGAGAGGTGACGTGGCGACCGAGCACGGTGGACGCAAATCCCGGCGCAAACCGTTCGATCTGTCGTTCGATCGCCGCTGTGGCGTCACCGGTGTACCCGTGCGGTACGTGGGCGTAGACCCAGAGGGTGTGCTTGCCTGCGGGCGCACGTGACGGATCGAAGATCGATGGTTGAACAACCAGGACGAATGGACGCTCAGGCATCCGCCCGGCGGCGACGTCCGCCTCTGCTGTGACGACCTCGGCGAAGCTGCCGATCGCGTGCACGGTGCCGGCGCGTCGGCACGCCTCGTGCTCCCACGGAACCGGCGCGTCGAGGGCGTAGTCGATCTTGAACGCGCCGGCGCCGTGACGAAACCGGCGCAATCGCTTCCGATATCGAGTGGGTAGCGCGTCACCGGCGATCGACGCGAGTTGGCCCGGGTTCGTGTCGAACAGGACCACTCGGTGGGGTGGCAGGTCGGCCAGGGCGCGCACCATCGTTCCAGTTCGCACCTCGCCGCCGAGCTCGCCGAGCCGTGCGCACAGGGCGTCGGCGACAGCTTGCGAACCTCCCGCGGCAACCGGCCAACCGTCGGCATGGGCCGACGCGGCAAGTGTCAAACCAAAGGCGGAGGTGAGTGGGCGCGTCAGCGGCAACATGGCGTGAGCTGCGCAGCCGCCGAACAGCGCCCTGGCTTCGTCGGTCTGGAAGTGGCGCGTCTGCAACGTGGCCGGTTGCAGGGCATGCACACCGAAACGCGCCATCGCAAACGGGTGTCGGGGAACCGAGAGCACAGGACCCAGAAGTTGTGGCAACACGAGCGCCCAATTGTCGACGAGCGGCTTCAACAGCCGGCTCCATCGCTGGCCATCAGCGCCGAGACCCGCCGCGGTTTCATCGACCCGGCGATAGAGGACACCTGCACGTCCGCCATCGAGCGGGTGGGCAAGCGGGACCTCGGGCCACAACCAACGAAGACCGTGTTGTCCCAGCGTGTCGAGAGAGAGGGCTGGCGAAGACACGCCCAGCGAATGGATCGCGGCGCATACGTCGTGAACGAAACCCGGCAACGTCAGCCCTGCAGATCGCGTTCCGCCGCCAACCGTGTCCGCCGCTTCGAGCACAAGCACCGAATGACCGCACTCGGCAAGCCGCACAGCCGCGGCGAGTCCGTTCGGGCCTGACCCAACCACGACTGCGTCGTACGTTTTCGCGGTCACCTCGTCTGGTCGGTTCTGGACGCTCCGAGCAACACAGTCACACCTTCGCGCGCTGCATCGACGGCGATGTCCTCTCCGACGCGCATCGCCCGTTCGATCGCGGCGACCTCGGTGTCGGTGCGCTCGGGATCGTGATGGAACAACATCACTCGGCCCACACCAGCGACCTTGGCAAGCGCGACGGCGTAGTTGACGGCGGAGTGGCCGTAGTGGAGTCGAAAGGGCAACTCGCTCGCGGTGTATTGGGCATCGTGGATCAGTAGATCGACACCTCGGCACAGGTCCAACGCGGCTTCGTGGTACGGGCCGAACCCGTCCGGACCGGGTTCGCCTGCCATGGCCGGGCCGTGGTCAGACAGGTACGCGAGGCTGCTCCACTCGTCGCTGACTCGGTAGCCCATCGTGCGGCCACCCTTGTGCGGAATTTCGCGTGCCAGCACCGTGAATCCCTCGATGTTGTGCACGCCCTCGTCGATCGAATCGAATGACCACGAGCCGTGCAGTTCCGACGGGATCACCGGGAACGCCGGCGGACCCATGAACCGCTCGAGTAGTTCGAGCGGTGGCGCACCTTGCTCGGGGATCAACACCCGCGTCACCGCATCGGCGCGGTCGGCCGAGCGAAAGAACGGCAGGCCTTGTGTGTGATCCCAATGCAGATGGCCGAGCATGATCGTGCCGTGGAACGGCTCGCCCGCCAACAGAGCCGACACGGCGCGCAGCCCTGTTCCGGCGTCGAGGACAAGGCGCGGGGCAGACTCGTCGTCGTGCGCCAAGGCGACGCACGACGTGTTTCCTCCGACCTCGGCGAACTCGCTACCGACCGCGGGTGTCGAGCCGCGAACTCCGCAGAGGTGAACACGCACTAGCCGCGTGCCTCCTCACGGTTGTGTCCGCTGGCGAGCTTGGCGAGCTTGTCGCGGTCCATCCGGTCGGCAGGTACAGCGGCGACCTTGCACTCGGTGACTGCCCGCAGTGTGGCAGTGCGCGTACTTCCTTCCAGGACAGCCCGTTCGCCGAAGACAGCACCGGGACCGAGTTCGGCAACCTTCTCGCCGTTCACCTCGACAACGAGGACGCCGTTCAGCAAGAGGTACATCTCGTTGCTCGACGAGCCCTGCTCCACAAGCGTCTTGCCTTCCTTCACGCGTCGGATATCAGGCTTCTTGTCGCCGCGCATGATGTTCTCCTGCAACTCACGCTCCAACATGCTCTCTACCTCAGTCACGAGCGCCGGCGAATCCTCGTCACCCCACGGGGTGCGCCGGCCGAACGAGTCTGACATCCATTGTTTGTACTCGGCGACACTGCTCTTGGCAACTAGCTGCCCAGCGTCGTCGAAGAGCCAGTGGCGAGGGAAACCCGATGCGCCGATCATGCTCCCTTCGTGGGTGCCGTCGGCGTGGATCGTCAACTCCAACGTCGTCCACACGATAGGCGCGTGGTATTGGATGAACGGCGCATGCTTCACGGCACGCGGCATGGGTGCGCCAGTGCGTCCGCCCACAGTTTGGGTGAACTTCGCCGACGACGCACTGACTTCGGGGTCGCTCTGGCGATCGGGCAGTTTGACGGCCGGAATCGTGATCGAACTGACCCCATGACCGATGGTGGTTGCGCCGATGACCCCGCCCCCGCAGTAGCCGCTGTCGGTGATACGGCCGTCGTCGTCGACCTCGATGTACGCGCGAAGTTCGTTGGCGAAACGAAAACCGTCTGCTAGGCGGAGCCGGTCGATGGCCGCCGCTGTGTCGTTGCCGAGCGAGTCGGGGGGCGGCGGGTCGTGGTGCGCCAGTTTCATGCGCGTGGCCATCTTGCCCATGCCTTCCATCAGATCCGATGGAATCCACGACACTGTGTTGATGCTTCGCTCGATTCTCATGATGATGTCCTCCTGGAGTCGGCACGATTGTTGTGACCAACTATGCGCCCCGACGGCCCGCGGCTCCAGGGCACTGACCGGCGTCCGAGGGGTGTAGCTGGCATCACCTACATTCGGGTGCCGGCGCCCTAGCTCTCGCCGTTGGTGTGGTGTTGAATCAGGGCATGGGAGCGATCACAGTCTTCGTCGCCGACGACAGCATCTTCATTCGCGAAGGGGTGAAGGCCATGCTCTCGCGCCATCACGACCTGGAGATCGTCGGTGAAGCCGAAGATCACGATGGGCTCGTCGACGGTGCGGAATTGGCGGCGCCGAACGTGGTGGTCAGCGACATTCGCATGCCACCCAACTTCCATCGAGAAGGCATTGAGGCGTGCAAGCTCATCCGCAAACGCCATCCCGGCACGGGCATCGTCATCCTCAGCCAGTACGACGACCCCGACTATGCGATCTCACTGCTGTCGGAGGGCGCTGCTGGATATGCCTACTTGTTGAAGGACCGCATTGCCGAAGGTGATCAGCTTGCTCGGGCCATCCGAGAGGTTGCCTCTGGGGGCTCGATGCTCGATCCAGCGGTCGTCAGCGCGCTGATCAGCCCCGTTCGCCGCACCGGCGGTCTCGATGCCGAAGACGATGCACTCCTCGAGATGGTGGCCGAGGGCAAGCCGATCAAAGCCATCGCTGCCGCGACCCACTCCTCCCCGGCCTCTGTCGAGGGTCGAGTCGAAAGTCTCTTCCTACGCCTCGCCGAAGGTGT
>JAENVT010000239.1 GCA_016650435.1 Ilumatobacteraceae bacterium | reverse complement strand
TCGAGGCGATTGCCGCAAAGGCTCGAGACCTGACCGGCTTCGGCTTGGACCTGTGTCAGCAGCTGGGCCTGAAATCCTCGACGCCGCTGGACGCTGGGCGACGAGGTGGCCACATCGCTGTCCACCACGCCGACGCACATCGCCTCGTCGACGAGCTCGGCGAGCGCAAGGTGATCACCGACTTCCGCGACCCCGACATCGTGCGCATCGGATGCTCCCCTCTGTCCACCCGATTCACCGACGTTTACGACGGCCTCACCGCCCTGGCCGCCCTGATCTAGCCGCGAGCCACAATCGCGTCACACGTGAGTCAGATCGCGCGGCGGGCACAACACCGGACTCATATGTGAATTGGCGCGGGGCAACTGTGAGTCGGAGCGCGCGCCAGCCCGCAGCACAGGATTCACGTGTGAGTCAGGCGGGGGATTGTTCGATGTCGCGAGTCACGAGCGCGGTCAGTTCGGCGCGGTCGCGGACTGCGAGTTTTGGCAGGATCGAGTCGAAGTGGGCGTCTACCGTCTTCGGGCTGAGGTAGAGCTCGTCGGCGACCTGTCGGTTGGTGCGACCGCGAGCGATCGACACAGCGACCCGCAACTCGTCGATTGTCAGGAGCGAAGCCAACGACGAGCTGGTCGGCGCGACTGGCCCGGCAATGCGTCGCGCCTGAGCTGCCCAAGGTTCGGCGCCGAGCCGCTCGAAGATGCGCAAGGCCGCGCGCGATGCCTCGTGGTCTCCGTGGCGCTCGCCCAGCAGCAACAAGCTGCGGGCTTGTTCGAACGGGGCACCCAGGGCGGCCAGCTGTTCGGCCGACTCACGAAGATCTTCAGGTCGGCCCTGCAGCATCCCCAGGCCACGGCGAGCGACCGCCGAGCCCCATCTCGATTTGCTGAGTTCGGCCTTGGCGGTGACCTCGGCGAGCACATCCTCGGCCTCATCGACGGCGCCGATTGCAAGCAGCGCCTCCAGCAGATCGCCCTGATACCACAGGTCGCCGGCGTCGAGCACCTCGGCGTGGAGACGGTGGACGCGGCGAAGGTGATCTGCGGCCTCGGCGTAGCTACCGGTCGTCAACGCGACATGGCCGAGAGCCGACAGGCCCCACGTCTCGAGCACCTTCATGCCGACGCGACGGGCGCGCCCGATCGCCATGTCTGCGTGCGTCCGTGCCCAGTAGGTCCGGCCGAGCATTGCCTCGACCCTGGCCAGGACTGCCTGACCGAACGACGCCGTCGGCAGGTCGGGGGTGTCGTTGAGGTCGACGTCGAGCACAGACGAGAGCACGGCGTCGGTCAACCGGCCGCGTCGCAGGTACATCTCGCCCTGTAGCGCTGCGCTGAAGCCGAGCACCGACGCCAGCCCGTGGTGCCGGGCGGCGACCATCGACACGTTGAGCATTTCATCCGCCTCATCCCAACGTTCTTGCGTGATCCGAGCGAGTGCCACAGCTTGAAGAATGGGAAGCAGCTTGGCGTCGAGCATCTCGATCGGCAACGTGCCGATGATGACGGCGCTGTCGAGGTCGGCCTCTGCGCCGCCGCGGTCGCCGAGTCGTTGGGATGACATCGCCCGCACGGCTTGTGCTGCGATCACCAACGGGCCCAAGGGTTCCGCCACATCGAACGCCGCTTGGGCGAACTGTTGACAGTCGGCGGGCCGGCCGGCCAACCCGCTGTGCAAGGAGGCGCGGATGTACAGGCCAATCGACCGCGCCGGATCGATGGTGGCAATGACCTTGGCCTCCGCCGCCAGCTCGTCGACACCGCGCGGCTCGTTGATCATCCATGCGACGCCCTCGGAACGGATGGCGATCGCGTCGCAACGAACCAACGGGTCTTCGCACGTCGACACCACCTCGTCGAGCACCGCCATCGCCCCGTAGGGGTCGGCGGCATTCCAACGCGATGTACCGGCGGCGAGGAGACGGCGATGGCGCTCGGCCACATCTGTCGACAACGCGGCGGCGCGTTGCCATGTGGCCGCCGCCGCGCCCCATGCCGCGCGTTGGTCGGCGACGATCGCCACCTGTTCGAGTTCGTCCGCAACCGCCGCGTCGGGGCCCGCGGTAGCAGAGGCCAGATGCCAGGCGCGTTTGTCTGCGTCGACGACGACTGCCGCCAACGCGGCGTGCGCCTCGCGCATGGCAACCGGACCGACAGCATCGCGGATGGCGGTGCGCATGAGTGGATGAACCAATTCGATCGACTCGGGTGACAGGCGGGTGAGGCCAGCGACCTCGCTGGCCGCGAGATCAGTTTCGCCGGCCGAAACCCGGTCAGCTGCCTGATGGATGTCGCCGACGGTGGTGTCGAGAGCAGCGGCGACGATGGCCACCGCTCGTCTGCTGCCGGCGTCAAGAGCATTGACGCGGTCGACGAACGAGCGAATCAGGCGGTCGCCATCGGGCAGATCGTCGGGGAGCGGCGTCAGCCCTGCCAGCTGATCGTGATCGAGTTGCCGCGCCAGCTCACTGAGTGCGAGAGGGCTGCCGCCCGACGCCTCGACGCAGCGTTCGGCGACCGCAGTGTCGGTTCCCACACCCAACAACACGACCGCATCGTCGACATTGAGGCCCTTGAGGTCGATGGTTTCGAAACCAGCATTGTCGAATGGCGACGGCATGTCTGCGCGTTCGGTGATGATTGCCACCACCGGCTCGTCGGGTAGCCGCCGGAGCGCGAACGCAAGCGCCGCGCAGGATGCGTCGTCGACCCATTGCGCATCGTCGATCAACAACAGCAATGGTGTTTGCTCGCCGGCCGCGGCGAGTGCCGCGAGGGTGGCCCCGGAGACCTTCAACAAGCCCTGCGGCGATCCACCCCCAGTCGCATCACCCAGCACCTGGGCATGCGGATCGGGAACGGTCACGCACAGGTTTCGCAGCGCCTTCACGAATGCGGCGAGGCCGGAGTACGCGAGCTCTGCATCGGATTCGGAACCGGTCAGTCGAATCACCGCAGCGGAGGTTTGTGTCTCCGCCCAGTCGAGCAGCGTGGTTTTGCCGAGGCCAGCATCGCCACGCACACGGATGGTGACACCCGAACCGCGATCGAGATTTCCGAGCACCCCGCCCAACAGATCGAGCTCGGTACGGCGACCAACTATCGCCGTCATCCCCCGCCCGATGCTCATTTGGACAGTATGGCTTGCGGTGTCACGAAGGGCGGCAAGCGCTGGTCAAATCACCCGAAAGGATGACCTTTCTGTTGCGAGCGGTGATTGACGCGATGCACTCAGGATGGCTCGGCGGTGGCGTCCGGATCGAACAGCGGGAGTACCCCGCCGACGCCCAACTCGGCCATGTGCTCTGCCGCGTCCGCCGCGGATTCGTGCGATGCCTCGTGAGGCAAGAAGCGCAGCACTACTGCCGCGGCCAATCCAGCAAGGCACGCGGCGATTGTGACGGCGAAATGGATGCCGTTGACGAATGCGTGTTGGGCGGCCAGCCTCACGCTGCCACCCGCGTCACCGAGGTCGGCGGCCGCATCGAGGGCGCCGGCGAGTGACGTCCTGGCTAATGCTCGCGATGCGGGCGGCACGGCGTCGAGGCCGTGAGCCACGGATTTGCTGTAGCGCGACGCGGCGAGACTTCCGAGTACAGCGACTCCGAGGGCGGCGCCGAGTTCGCGCGTGGCGTCGTTCATCGCCGAGCCGGCGCCGGCGCGGCGCGAGGGAACGGCAGACATGATCGAAGCGGTCATCGGCGACATCGCCATTGCAATGCCGGTGGTCAGCGGCACGATCGATGCGAGCACGTAGAAGTACGACGTGTCGAGGTCGAGACCGCGGAACATCAGCAGACCGGCGGCAACGAGTGTCATCCCGGTGGCAACGACGCGGTGCGCGCCGAATCGTGCCGCCAAGCGTGGTGTGCGCGTCGCCACCAGAACCATGATCGGTGACATCGGCAGGAACCGCAACGAAGCACCGAGCGGGCTGTAGCCGAGGACCAACTGGAAGTACTGAGTGATGAGGAACATCACGCCGAACATGGCGAGAAAGATCAGGATCATGCCGCCGCTGCCGGCGCTGAATGCCGGGCTACGGAACAGCTGCATGTCGAGCATCGGTTCGTCGGTTTGGAGCTCCCACGCGACGAACACGGTGAGGAGGATGATCGCGATCGCGAAGGCGCCGAATGATTGGCTACTTGCCCAGCCATATTCGGGAGCTTGGATCAGTCCGTACACAAGACTGGCGATTCCAACGGTCGACAGGATCGCTCCGACGGGATCGAGTGGAGCCTTCTCGGGATCGCGCGATCGGGGGACCAGGAACCGTCCACTGATGAGGGCAATGGCGATGATCGGCACGTTGACAAGGAACACCGCTCCATACCAGAAATGCCCCAAGAGGTAGCCGCTGGCGACGGGCCCGAGCGCGCCGGCGCCGCCGCTGGTGGCAGCCCAGAACGCAATTGCCTTGGTCCGTTCGTGGGGTGGGAAGACATTGACGAGGATCGACAACGTGGACGGCATGATGAACGCGGCCGCGGCGCCCATCAGGGCGCGGCACGCAATCAGCTGGCCGATGGAGTTGGAAACCGAGGCGAGCACGGCGCCAACGAGGAAGATCGTCAGTCCGAGCTGCAGAGCGCCCTTGCGCCCGAACCGGTCACCGATCGCGCCTGCCGAGAACAACAGTCCGGCAAACACGAGTGAATACGCGGCAACGACCCACTGCAGTTGCGAGTTGCTGGCGTGCAGGTGCTTCGCAAGCGTCGGGATGGCAACATTGAGGGCTGAATTGCCGACGAACACGATGATCAAACTGAGGCAGAGCACCAAGAGCGTCCACCACCGACGCGGATCGAGGATGTGAGGTTGCGGTGGCACCTGCGTTGTCGTGGTCACCGTTGTCCTATGTGGTGATCTGTCGAACGTGCGCGGCTAGATCAAGGCCACGCTCGCGGGCGAAGACTTGGTACTTTTCGGCGTCGGTCTGTAGCTCGGCAAGGTAGGCCTGCAGCAGGCCGATCTTGGCCAGAACCTGTTCCTGAGTGCGGGCGTTCAGCCGGGCTGCTTCCGAGACGATCTCGAGCGTTCGTTCCTCGGAGACTCCGGCTCGATACTCGGCACGCAGCGAGTCGATCCGGTCAACCGTGCCGAGCAGCTCGCGAATCTCCTCGAGGTTGAAACCCATCACCGCCTGCAATTCGCGGATGCGCAGGACCCGTGCGACGTCGGCCTCGGTGTATCGCCGCGATCCACCGGCGCTGCGAACGGAAGGAGTCACCAAGCCGAACTCCTCGTAGTACCGCAAGGTGCGCGTGGTGACGCCGACTCTTTCCGCCACCTCACCGATCGGTCGCGCGTTCTCGCTCATGCCGGCACCCATTCCTCCGGGATTGCTTCGGCATCGGATGTGGCATCGTCACGCGGATCGTCTCCGTCGTCGTGCACGTACTTCTTGCCGCGCATCCACGACGCGACCGCGGCGATCAGGCACATGATCAACGATGCGGTGAACGCGATGCGGAGCCCGTCGATGAACGGTCCCGAGATCAGCTTCGGAAAGAACTGCTTGCCCGTGATGGTTGCTGACTGTTGCGGTGTCAGCTTGGCGAGCGTGTCGGCGGGCACCAGCTTTTCCATCGGGTTGTATCCAAGGAACGCTGCAAAGAGGCTGCCCACCGGCGGAGCATCGGCAATCTGCTGAGCAGTGGCCGCCGGAACCCCGTTGGCAATCAAGCCCGATGACATCGAGGTCGGCAAGGTGGACGACAAGCCGACGACCATCAACGAAAAGAACAGACCGATCGACAGCACCATCCCGGTGTTCTGGAATGTTGCGCGCATGCCGGAGGCGACACCGCGCTGGCTGTTGGGAACGCTGTTCATGATGCCCGTCGTGTTGGGGGCGGCGAACATTCCCACGCCCAAACCGTTCATCAGCAGCAGCACTGCGAAAACTGGAAATGAGAAATCGGCCGGTAGCAACATGAGCAGCCCGAAACTGGTCGCCGACAGCAACACGCCACCCGTCGCGAACGGCCGGGCTCCGTACCGATCCGACAACCAACCCGCCGCAGGGCCGGCGATAAGGAAGCCCGCGGTCAAGGGCAGCATGAAGATGCCGGCCCACAGCGGCGTGTCCGCGAAGTTGTAGCCATGCAGTGGCAGCCAGATGCCTTGCAGCCAGATGATCAGCATGAACTGCAGCCCGCCGCGGCCGATCGACATCAACAGGCTGGCCAGGTTGCCGGCGCTGAAGGCGCGGATGTGGAACAGCTTGAGGTTGAACATCGGCTCGTCGACGTTGTTCTCGATCAGCCAGAACGCGACCAACAGCACGACTCCGGCGATCAGTTCGGTCAGTACCCATGGACCCGTCCAACCCATGTCGTGACCGCCATGTGGCTGCAGGCCGTAGGTGATGCCGATGAGGATCGACACCATTCCGGCCGCGAATGTGAGATTGCCGGCGATGTCGAGCTTGGCCCGGCGACGCACGCCCGTCTCGCGCAGCTTGAGGTACGCCCACGCAGTACCGAAGATCCCGAACGGCACGTTGACCCAGAACACCAGTCGCCAGTGCACCTCGGCGAGCAAGCCGCCTACGATCAGACCGATGAACGAACCGGCGATGGCGGCGACCATGTTGATGCCCATCGCCATGCCGCGTTCGTCGACTTTGAACGCATCGGTGAGAATGGCGGTGGAGTTGGCCATCAGCAATGCGCCACCGACACCTTGCACGACCCGCCAACCGATGAGCCACATCGCCGCGCTGCCTCCGTGGCCGGGCGTCAGCGACAGCGCGATGGATGCGAGCGTGAAGACCAGGAATCCCGCGTTGTACATCCGCACCCGGCCGAACATGTCGCCGAGGCGCCCGAACGACACGACCAGCACCGCCGTCACGACCAGGTAGCCCATCAACATCCACAGCAGGTAGCTGATGTTGCTGGGCTGCAGCGGATCGAGGTTGATGCCACGGAAGATTGCAGGCAGGGAGATCAGCACGATCGACGAGTCGAGTGCCGCCATGAACATCCCCAGCGTGGTGTTGGACAGTGCCGTCCACTTGTACCGGTCGTTGGTATCGATCGAATCTGGCGTCGTCATCGCTTCCCTCCGTTGGGAATCAGACGTTAACGTAAGATCCGATAGCTCGCAATCAGGTCCCTAAGGCAGGTCACGGGGTGTCGCCGGGCTCCGGCCGAGCGTTGCGGGTGCGCTTCAGTTCCCAGAACTCGTCAAGCGACGTCAGAAAGACGAAGGCGTCCCACATCGCCAAAGCGTCCTCGCGGGCCGGAGCCTTGGTGATGACTGGCCCGAACGCGGCCACTTCACGGCCATCCGGCCGGTGGAACGCGATGATCGGGGTGCCCACGTCGTCGCCGACTAGGACAAGACCCTCGTTCATCCGCTGCAGCAACGGGATGTCCCATGCCTCGTCGGTTGCAGCAGACGCGTGCGATTCGTCGAGGCCAACCGACTTGAGCGCCAGAGCGGCGTCCCAGTTGCGTTCGCCATCGTGGTGAATGCGCCGCCCGTACTCGGTGTACAGGTCGCCAAGCCTCGCCTCGTGGCCGGCAGCGCGCACCGACTCCATGACTCGCAACAGACCGTGAGTCCAGGCAACGCGTTCGTAGGACGAGTTGTCCGCCTTCACTTCGTTCTTCACGAGCAGGCTGATCGGCTCCCACGTGATCTCGAGATCCTTCTCATCGGCGATGCGACGAATCCATTGCGACGTGGTCCAGCACCACGGACAGATCGGGTCGACCCAGAAACGAACGGGAGTGGCCATGGTGTCCTCCTTGCGACTTGTCGACTGCAACCGTCGAGCGGGCTGGTGCATTCCGCAATCTCTATGGTTCTGTTGTGGCTCGAACGACGGTGATGCTGTGGGACATCGATGGCACGCTGCTGCGCACTCCTGGAATTGGTGTGCGGGCGTTCGTCCAAGCGGTGGAGCGCGTCACGGGCGTCGTCTGGACGCCCGAGCGGTTGGACTTCGGTGGCCGCACCGATCCAGACATTGCCGCCCGCATCCTCGAGAGCGCAGGATTGACCGATCCTCTACTCGTTCCGCTGGTCCTGGAGGCATTGGTGATCGCCTACGAGGAAATCGCCGCCGACCTGCACACCGCGGTCATGGTCCTGCCGGGTGTTGCCGCGGTGCTTGCCGAGCTCGACAACAGGAGCGCGATCCAGACAGTTGTTACCGGGAACCTTCGAGAGCCCGCGGCGGCGAAGATTGCCGCCGCCGGCGTCGGTCATCATCTCCGACTCGAGCTCGGTGGCTACGGAACCGATCACGTCGAACGTGCCGAGCTCGTGCGACTGGCCCTCGCCCGCGTTGCGGCTGCAGGCGCCGACTTCATGCCGGCTGACGTTTGGGTGGTCGGCGATACTCCGCGCGATCTTGCGTGTGCCCGCGCCAACGGTGTGCGCTGTGCTCTGGTCGCGACCGGGACGTGCAGCGTCGAGGAGCTCGACAACATCGGCGCAGATCTCGTGCTCAACGACCTCTCCGACCCGTTGCCCCTTCTCGACGCGACCGGCCTCGATGTGACGTCGATCGAGAACCTCCGCTGAGCGCAGCGTGACGCCGTTGGCGATTGCTCCGATCGTGATCGCGAACCCGGTGAGCTGTAGGGGTGCGAGCGACTGGCCAAGGATCACCCAACCGAGAACCGCCCCGGTGATCGGCGCGGCCAATCCGAGCAATGGCGGCGCGGCCGGCGGGAGGCGGCGGATGCCGTTGAACCACACGATGAAGGCCAGGGCAGTGCCGACCATGCTGAGGTAGGCGAACCCTGCGAGATTGCGTCCGGTGAGCGCCGGCGGCGCGCCCTCGATGATGGCTGTTAGGGGCAGCAGGATCGCGCCACCCATCAGCAGTTGCCAGCCGGTTGCAGCAACTCGGTTCGGCGGCGGCGGGTATCTCTTGGTCAGGACGACACCGATGGCGAACGACACATTGGCTGCCACCGCCGCCAGCAGACCGACAACGTTGAGGTTGGCGCCAGGGCGAATCGCAACCAAGGCGACGCCGAGAACCGCCACGCATCCGATGACCAACTCGTTCGCCCTCGGTCGGCGTCCGGCCAGCGGCCACGAGAGGGTGCACACGAGGAGGGGCTGGAGGCCACCGGCGGCCGCGGCGACTCCGCCGGGCAGGCGATAGACCGCGGCGCTCAGCAACGGGAAGAACAGGCCGAAGTTGAACACTGCCAAAGTCGCGGTCCGCCACCAATCGGCCCCTCTGGGCCTCCACCGCGACGCGATGGTCCCGGCGACCAGCAGCACAATGCCGGCGGGCACGACGCGCATAGTCGCGAGCAGGAGCGGGCGCCCGCCGGGCAACAGTTGCGTGACGGTGACATAGGTCGTACCCCAGGCGATCGGGGCCAGGGCGGTGATGCCCGCCATCGCAGCGTTCGAGCTCCGGGTAGTCTTCACAGTCATTATCTTATCATTAAGCTAATGACTGTCAATATGTCGATGGGTAGTGTTGGGATGTGAGACACCAGCAGCGCGACTCTGTCGACAAGATCACCAGCCAGTGGAATGCGGTCCGTCCCGGCGTCGATGTCTCACCGATCGAAGTGATCGGACGCGTTTCGCGGTTGTCACGGCTGGTCGATCGACGACTTGCCGAGAACTTCGCTCGATTCGGCTTGGAGAGCTGGATGTACGACGTGTTGGCCACGTTGCGACGGTCGGGTGAGCCGTACGAGCTCACCGCCGGAGATCTGATGCGCGACACCATGGTCACGACGGGTGCCGTCACGAATCGAATCGACCGGCTCGAGCAGCGTGGACTGGTCGAGCGGGCCACGAGCAGCGATCGCCGAAAGGTGATCGTGCGTCTGACCAAGCGCGGTCTCGACACCGTCGATGAAGTGGCCACCACGCACCTG
Source organism: Ilumatobacteraceae bacterium (assembly GCA_016650435.1). Next base: position 1,948 of record JAENVT010000239.1, on the reverse strand, counting down.
GAGACCGAACGCGAAATCCTCAGCCCGCTCTCGGCTCGTCAGCAGCACGATCTCGCCGGGCTGCTGCGCACCCTGCTTGTCGCCCTCGGGGACCACGCCCCATCTGAAAGGTAGGCCCAATGAGCTGATTAACGCGCTCGGTAGCGACTACGTCGGCAAGATCTGACCGAGCCTCACGAATCGGGCGGGTTGAGCAGCGCGGTGCGAGAATGTGCCGCATGGAGACACGTTCGCTCTCACCGAAGCATGCCGATGCGCCGATGGTGCCGATCATCGGGATGGGCACGTCGAAAACGTTGGACACCGACGATCTCGCGCTCGCCGGTGAGGTGGTGTCGGCAGCGTTGGACGCCGGGACGACGTTGTTCGACTCTTCGCCGATGTACGGCAAGGCAGAACGCACGCTTGGGGCCGCGCTCGAGAATCGGCGTTCGGGGGCGGTCGTCGCCACAAAGGTGTGGACCGACGACGACGAAGTAGCGGAGCGTCAGATCGCAGCGTCGCTGTCGTTCTACGACGGCCACATCGAGCTGTTGCAGATCCACAACATGGTGCGCTGGCCCGAGCGGCTGCGGCGTCTTGAGGAGCTACGCGACTCGGGTCAGGTGACACTCGTTGGCGCGACACATTGGAAGGCGGCGAGCTTCGATGAGCTCGAGTCGGCGATGGTCACCGGTCGCCTCGATGCAATTCAGATCCCGTACAACCCGCGGGAACGGGAGGTCGAGGACCGCCTGTTGCCACTGGCGGTCGAGCTCGGACTTGGTGTACTGATCATGCGCCCGTTCGCTGCCGCCGATCTGATGCGTACCTCCCCGTCCGCCGCCGAACTTGCTCCGCTCGAGCCGTTCGGCATCCACACATGGGCACAGGCGTTACTGCAGTGGGGACTGAGCCACCCGGCGACCACCGTGTCGATCCCCGCCACGTCGAAGCCGAGCCGGGCAACAGACAACGCCACCGCCGGCGACGCCACGCCACTCGACGACGAGCACCGCCAGTTGATCACTCGCCTGGCCGGCGCCTGAATCACGGCTCAATGCGAGGCGGCGCGCTGTGTGTACGAGTTGGGCGGTCGCGGCAGATCGAGTTGATCGCGGAGGGTTCCGTCGATGTAACCGGATCGCGTGATACCGCGGTGCTGCAAGAGCGGCACGACGTGATCGACGAACATCTCTAGGTCGAGCGGCAAGCGCAGTGGTTGCAGTGTGAACCCGTCAGCCGCATCCGCACGCCACCATTCCGTGATCAGGTCGGCCAACCCTTGCGGAGTGCCAGTGAAGTGCAGGCCGCCCGGAAGCGTCGAGAACTTGTGCGCCACCTGCCGGAAGGTGAGGTTGCCGTCCCTGGCAACCTTGGTGACGGCTGCCGCAAACGTCTTGCCCGTCGCAGTTTCGAAGAGGTGATATGGGAACGGTCCATCGGGATCGACCTCGGCAGCGGCCGCTTCCGAGATGCCGGCAATTTGGGTCAGGTTCAGCAGTCGAAACTGTTCGCTGGAAGCTGCTTCGAGCTGGTCCCAAGCGGCGCGCGCCTCGGCGTCCGTGCTGCCGAGCACGTACGACAGACCTGGCAGGGTACGAATGTCGCCGGCTGCCCGCCCGTGCAACTCGGCTGCTGATCGCAACCGCTCTCGAAACGCGATGGCATCGACGATCGATGACTGCGGCGTGAACACCACATCCGCGAACCGCCCCGCGAGGTCGATGCCCTCTGGCGACGATCCCGCCTGGGCCAGCACGGGATAACCCTGCGGCGAGCGTGGGATCGGCAGTATCCCGGCGACGGAGTAGTGACTCCCTCGATGCTGCGGAGGATGCAGCTTGTCGCCGTCCGCCCACTGGCCGGTAATCGGTGAGGCGATGACGGCATCGTCTTCCCATCCGTCCCACAACTTCAGTACCACCTCGACGAACTCGCGTGCCCGTTCGTACCGATCGGTGTGGTC
>JAENVT010000238.1 GCA_016650435.1 Ilumatobacteraceae bacterium | reverse complement strand
CCTCGGTCCGGAGCTACCAATGCAGCTCGTCGAGCAACGGGCGCCATCGGGTTTCGCGCAGCTATCGGATGTGATCACTCCCGACGAGATCCTCGAGGTCACCGATGGCTATCGCAAGATGGCCGGCTTCTCGTTGCAGCAACTGCACGACCGTCCGTCACTTGCCGAGATGCAGTACTAGAGCGAACGGCACAACGCCAACAGTCCGGCGTCGGTCAGGTCGGCAAGCGCGCAGTCCATCCGATCGGGCCATGTCGAGAACTTGGCGATCACCGTGTTCGAGGGATGATGGATCATCAACGCCTGGCCGTTGATGCCCAATCCGCAATAGACGCCGGCGACGCTGTCGTACACCCACCAGAAGTCGTGGTAGCAAGAGTTGGGTCCGGCGCGACCCGCCTGCGCCGGCAGCACGAATGCGTCGATCAGTTCCTGATGGCGTGTCGTCGGGCGATGCATCCACTCGCTCGGCACGATTTGCCGGCCACCGAATTCGCCACGCTGCAGGCACATGACCCCGAACCGGGCGAGGTCTTCGAGCGTCGTGCAGATGCCGCCTTCGACGACGGGAAAGCCAGATGGGTCGACGATGATCTCAGCGTCTCGGGTCGCGACCAGCGACCATATGTGCTCGCTGAACAGTTCAGCGAAGGTCTGTCCGGTGACTTCGCACATGACCCACGCCAGCACATCGGGCAGGATGGATCGGTATTGAAACGGTCCACCGTGCCGCGACGCGTTGGGGAGCTGGGCGATCCATTGGTAGGTGTCGGCGGGAATGTCGGACCGGACCCTGGTCGTGTACCCGGAGACTTCCTCGATGATCCGCCCGTCGCTGTCGGGATTGTCGTAGTCCTCTTCATCGAACTTGGTTCCGGCACGCATGTCGAGCAGGTGCTGCAGCGTGCAGCCCTCCCACGACGTGCCGCGCAAGCTAGCGATGTAGTCCGGCACGATCCCGGCTGGGTCGATGGTGCCATTGCCGACGAGCACGCCTGCCAGTGTCGACGTCAACGACTTTGACACGGACATCAGCAGATGTGTGTCGCTGGGCTTCATCAGCCCGCCGTAGTGCTCGAACAACACGTCGCCGTCGTGCAAGATCATCAATCCATCGGTGTACGTCGCGTCCATCATCTCGCCGAATGTCCAGCGTCGATCGGCGTCGCCGAATGCGAAGTTGGTGAAGTCGCGGCGTTGTCGAGACAGGGGAGCGACGGGACCAGCTGATGCGCCGATACGCGCGGTGCGGGTCAGTTCGCGCACATGCAGGAATCCCCACCGGTTGTGCGGCGAGTCGATCCAATTGCCGGAGTTCGCCTCGCCTCGCGCCACGGCCGAGGACACTACCGTCGCCGGCTTCTACGATCGTGGCGTGAGCAGCGAGACCGACATCACCAGCGATCTGCTGTGGTCGTATGTGCCTGACGCGGCTCTGTACGAGGCGGCCGGGACAACCGGCGTGGCTCGACGAACTCGAGCCTGACCCCGGCGCCGTCGCACGTCAAGATGCTGACCCGATCCTTGGGAGACGATTGGCTGATCGCCGACCAGTTCCGAGCGATGGAGATGGGGCTCCGCCAACGATTGATCGACGAACAACACGACCTCGTGTTCGCCATGAGCCCCAACGCCGAGGGCGCCGCGCACGAGACGTTGCGACTGGTCGAACAATGGCTCGTCCGCAACAAGCTGCCACCTACCCCAGCCGGATTTCACCCGCTCGAGGCCGCTGGCAGGGCGATTCAAGAAGACCTGTGCCTGATGGTCAAACGCGACGGTTCGTGGCATCTCGACGGTGCCGTCCTGTGCTTCCCTTCGTTCTGGTCGTTGACCGAGAAGTTTGGTCGTCCAACGGCTGGCGTGCACCAGGGTGTCGCTCACTACGACGAAGAACTTGCTCCGCGCGTCGATCGGTTCTTCGACCGGATGCGCGCTGGGCAGGTCGTGTGGCGGCGCAATCTGTCGGTGAAGCCGTATCCGCTGCTGTTCGTCCCACTCCCGAAACGGGCTCAACCGGTCGGCGATCTCAGCGCGAACGAAGATGGTTCGCCGTTCTGGCTGCGCAGCGAATGGCAGACCTTGCAGCTGCTGCCACAGAGCGGCGCAATCCCGTTCACCATCAAGATGCAGTTGGCGCCAGCACGGGTGTTGATGAACCGCCCGGATCGGGCCGCTGATCTGCTGGCGATGTACCGCTCGTGGGACGACGAGATGGTGCGATACAAGATCGACGCCAACAACCTCGCGCCCGGCTTCATACCGTTCCTCGAGAAGTTGTCGGCCGCGTCGTAGCTTGTCGCGACCGTGCCTTGACGTTTTGTACAATCGAACGACGCCGACCTGAGGGAGAGCCATGCTCGCTGAACGATTGAACAACCTTGGGACAGAGACCGCCTTCGCCGTGTCGCTCGCCGCGGCGGAATGGGGCGCGAAGGGCAACAAGATCTTCCCGTTCCACCTCGGCGACATCAACCTGCCGACTCCGCCCAACGTGGTCGAGGCGATGAACCGGGCGATCGCCGACGGCAAGACCGGCTACTGCGCGGCCGCCGGAATCGCCCCGCTGCGCGAGGCACTGGCCGACGACGTGTCGATGCGGCGAGGGATCAGCTACAGCCCCGACAACATCGCCGTGCAGCCTGGCGGTAAGCCGGTGATCGGAAAGTTCCTGCAGGTCGTGATGAACCCCGGCGACGGCGTCCTGTTCCCAACTCCCGGATATCCCATCTACGAGAGCCAGGTCGAGTACTTCGGTGGCGTGGGCCAGCCGTATCGCTACGACCAGACGGCGACCGGCTTCGCCATCGACCTCGGTCACCTGCGCAGCCAGATCACACCGGCGTCCAAGGTGCTGATCTACAACAACCTGCAGAACCCGCTGGGCAGTGAGAGCTCGATCGACGAGATGAAGTCGCTTGCCGAGCTGGCAATCCAGCACAACCTGTGGGTGCTCAGCGACGAGGCCTACTTCGAGATGCGCTACTCGGGAACCAGCACGTCGATCGCCTCGCTACCGGAAATGCGCGAGCGCACCGTCATCCTGTACACATTCTCGAAGAAGTTCGCCATGACCGGCTGGCGCCTCGGCGCGGCGATCGGGCCCGACGAGCTGATTGCCCAGATCGTCAAGATCAACACCAACGACGAAAGCTGCACGACGCACTTTGTGCAGGCAGCAGGCATCGAGGCACTACAAGGCGATCAGTCAGGTGCGCAGGCGATCCTTGCCGAGCTGCAGCGGCGACGCGACGCTGCCGTCGCGGAGTTGCACAAGATCACCGGCTTTGTGATCGCCAAACCCGACAGCACCTTCTATCTCTTCCCCAACGTCACCGACGCGATGGATGCCCTGGGATTCACCGAGGTCGCCGAGTTCGCCGATGCAGCACTGCGTGCGACAGGCGTCTCGTTCTGCACGCGCCGGCATTTCGGCCGACCGCTTCCCGGCGAGACCGAGCAGTATGTGCGTTTCGCGTACTCGGGAATTTCGGTCGAAGACATTCAGCTGGGAATCGGCAAGTTACGCGAATGGATCGAGGCCGCCTGATGGCCCAACCGCGGATCGTCGTCGCCGGACGAATCCCCGATGCCGGCCTCGAGGTGCTCCGCCCACACGGCAACGTGTGGGGCTGGAAGCACGACGAACCGATCGAGATCAACGAACTGTACGAGCGGATCGCCGGTGCCGACGCGGTGCTGACGTTGCTGACGACCAAGGTCGACGGCGCGTTCCTCGACGCTGCCGGGCCACAACTGAAGGTGGTCTCGAATGTCGCAGTTGGATACAACAACATCGATGTCGCGCTGTGCCGCCAGCGCGGTGTGATCGCAACAAACACACCCGACGTCCTGACAGACGCGACTGCAGACATCGCCATGGCGTTGATCCTGATGGTCACGCGGCGACTGGGGGAGGGCGAGCGCATCGTTCGCTCGAACAAGCCATGGCAGTGGGGGATGTTCATGCTGCTCGGTACCGGCCTGCAGGGTCGTCGCCTCGGCATCGTGGGAATGGGTGCCATCGGTCAGGCCTTGGCGCGCCGCGCCAACGCCTTTGGCATGACCGTGGCCTACAGCAATCGCCGCGCGGTCTCGTCGGATATCGAGATCGAGCTCGGCGCCGAGCGGCTGAGCCTCGACGAGATGTTGGCGACATCCGACATCATCAGCATCAACTGTCCGTACTCGACGGAGACACATCATCTGATCGGCACGGACCAGTTCGAGCTGATGCGTTCGTCTGCATACCTCGTCAACACGGCGCGCGGCCCGATTGTCGACGAGGCCGCGTTGGTGAAGGCACTGCGCAATGGCGAGATAGCCGGCGCCGGGCTCGACGTCTACGAACACGAACCTCAGCTGGCGGCCGGACTCACCGAACTCGACAACGCCGTCCTGATTCCGCACCTCGGCTCGGCAACTGTCGAGACCCGATCAGCGATGGCAACGTTGGCCGCCCGCAACACGGTGGCAGTCCTCAGCGGTCAACCGGCGCTGACGCCGGTCACCTGAATCGCTACAGCAGCGACTGCAGGCGGCGGTAGCCTTGCTGCCACGATGCGAGCTTCTCTTGCGGAATTGTTGTCGTCTGGTCGCACCTTGTTGGCCGACGGGGCGACAGGTACTAACTATTTCGAACGCGGGCTCGGTGCCGGCGACCCGCCTGAGTTCTGGAACGTGGATCATCCCGACAAGGTGCGCACGCTGCATCAACAGTTCGTCGATGCCGGCGCCGACATCATCCTCACCAACACGTTCGGGTGCAACCGTCATCGCCTCAAGCTCCACAAGGCAGAGGGTCGCGTCTACGAGTTGGCCAAGCGCGCCGCAGAGATTGCCTGCGAGGTCGCCGACGCGTCGCCGCGTCCGATCGTCGTTGCCGGTTCCGTCGGGCCGACGGGCGAGCTGTTCGAGCCGCTGGGCGCGCTAACCGAAAGATCTGCAATCGAGTCGTTCGGCGAATTGGCCCAGGGTCTCAAGGACGGTGGTGCAGACATTGCCTGGATCGAGACGATGTCGGCCGCCCAAGAGATCCGCGCCGCAGCAACCGGGGCGCTTCAGGCTGGCTTGCCGTACACCGCGACATGTTCGTTCGACACAGCAGGTCGAACGATGATGGGGTTGCTACCTGGCGACCTGTCGCATGTGTTCGATGGCCTCGCTGTGCCGCCGGTGGCGATCGGCGCAAACTGCGGTGTAGGCGCCAGCGACATCCTCGTTTCGCTGTTGGCGATGACCGAACGCGACGTGCACACCTACTTGATCTCGAAGGGCAACTGCGGCGTGCCGCACTTCGCCGGCACGGAAGCGGTGTACAGCGGCACACCAGAACTGATGGCCAAGTACACCCAGCTGGCGGTCAAGGCGGGCGCCCGGGTCGTGGGCGGTTGCTGCGGTACTTCGCCCGTGCATCTCGCGGCCATGCGACGATCTCTCGACGAGCTCATCGCCAAGCCGACCATCGACGACATCATCCAGGCAGTCGGTCCGTTGGTCAACTCCGCGCCGTCGGGCAATGCCCCCGACCGCGAGCGTCGTCGTGGGCGGCGCGGCGAGTAATCTCCGCTCGGGGTCGGCCTTCTGGCCGCTGATACGGAGGTTGCAATGGCACAGCAGGTTCGCGGAGTCGTGGCGCGCTCGAAGGGCGCACCGGTGTCGATCGAGACGATCGTCGTTCCGGATCCTGGGCCAGGCGAAGCGGTGGTCAAGGTGCAAGCTTGCGGCGTGTGCCACACCGACCTGCACTATCGCGAGGGCGGTATCAACGACGACTTCCCGTTCCTGCTCGGCCACGAGGCTGCCGGCGTGGTCGAGTCCGTTGGCGACGGTGTCTCCAACGTGGTGCCGGGCGACTTCGTCATCCTCAACTGGCGGGCGGTGTGCGGCACCTGTCGCAGTTGTCTGCGAGGGCGGCCGTGGGTCTGTTTCAACACGTTCAACGCCACGCAGAAGATGACGCTGACGGATGGAACTGTATTGTCGCCCGCACTGGGCATCGGAGCGTTCGTGGAGAAGACGCTCGTCGCCGCGGGCCAATGCACGAAGGTTGATCCAGAGGTGCCTGCGACGACCGCCGGCCTGCTCGGTTGCGGAGTGATGGCCGGGATCGGTGCTGCGATCAACACCGGCAATGTGGGTCGCGGCGACTCGGTTGCCGTGTTCGGCTGCGGTGGTGTAGGCGACGCTGCCATTGCCGGTGCGCGGTTGGCCGGTGCGCACACGATCGTCGCTGTCGATATCGACGATCGCAAGCTCGAATGGGCAAAGGAGTTCGGCGCGACCCATACGTGCAACTCGCGCAACGCCGACCCCGTCGAGTACATCAAGTCGGTCACCGGAGGCAACGGCGCCGACGTCTGCATCGAGGCGATCGGCAATCCCGATGTTTACAAGCAGGCGTTCGAGGCCCGCGATTTAGCGGGCACGGTGGTGCTGGTCGGCGTGCCGCGACCCGATATGGTCCTCGAGCTGCCGTTCATCGAAGTCTTCGGCCGCGGTGGGGCATTGAAGTCGTCGTGGTACGGCGACTGCCTGCCGTCGCGCGATTTCCCGATGCTGGTCACCCTGCATCAGCAAGGACGTCTGCCACTCGACAAGTTCGTCAGCGAGACGATCTCCCTCGATGCCGTCGAGGAGGCGTTCCACAAGATGGAGCGAGGCGAGGTGCTGCGCAGCGTGGTCGTGCTATGAGGCCAAATT
>JAENVT010000237.1 GCA_016650435.1 Ilumatobacteraceae bacterium | reverse complement strand
TTTCCGAAGCCCATTCCACGCCTGGCTGGGCAATCCATCGGCACTCACCGCCGTTTGACGACGTCTCGCGAGGGGTATGCGTACGTCTGTCACTGGGGTTCCGCTCGCCCGGTTTCGCCGCCACCGGCTCTAGCGGGGCTCGGTCTCTCAGTGACATTTCTTCGCCTGAGCAAAAGAAAACACGTAGCGCAGTGTTTAGCCGCGGCCAGTGAGGGTATGGGTGCACCGTCGCCGGGGATTTTGAGGCCCTGGTCCGTCCGTCCCTCGGATGAGGGTTTCGGATTCCCGGCGACACTTGCAAGGCAACGCCCGGGATTGCCGTTGCTGGGTTCCCGACGCTGGGCAGCGCCTTCACCACTGCGTCACTCGGTGTCGCCCAAGTAGGGATCGACGAACTCGCCCGCGTCGTCGAGCGTGAACCTTGGCCGCTACTCACAACTTAGCCCGGGGGAGGGGGCTTGCCGCAAACGACCCAAACGTGCTGTTAGTGACGCGTTCGCTGAGCCGGTCACAGCCAGAACCTAGGGAGCCAGGAGTTGTGAAAATGGGTGCGTTTTCTTCGGCAGATGGGTCGATCGCGCTGTCGGGTGCGGCGTTCGCCGGGGAGCGGCGATGACCGAGCATGCGGTGGTGATCGCGGGAGGAGGCCCGACCGGGTTGATGTTGGCGGGCGAGCTGGCGTTGGCGGGAGTCGATGTCGTCATCGCCGAACGACGCACCAGTCAGGACCTCGATGGATCGCGAGCCGGCGGGCTTCACTCTCGGACCATCGAGGTACTTGATCAGCGTGGCATCGCGGAACGATTCCTGTCGGCGGGGCAGGTGCACCCGGCTCTGGGGTTCTCTCAGGTCGCCTTGGACATCAGCGACTTCCCTACCCGCCACAACTACGTCCTTGCGCTGTCGCAGCGCCTCTTCGAGCCCATCCTGGCTAGCTGGGTCGGTGAGCTCGGGGTTCCGATCCTTCGTGGCTGCGACGTGGTGGGCTTCGTTCAGGACGACACCGGCGTCGATGTCGAGCTGTCCGACGACACGTCGCTCCGAGCGAAGTATCTCGTCGGCTGCGACGGAGGACGCAGCCTGGTCCGCAAGGCAGCGGGCATCGACTTCGCCGGGTTGGATCCTTCGACCAGCTGGATGATCGCCGAGGTCGAGATGGACGAGGAGCCGGATTTCGGCTTCCGTCACGACAGCGTCGGCACCCATGCCATCGGTCGGAGGCAAGAGGGCGGGCCAATTGGGGTCGTGCTCACGGAACGACACGTCGAGCACACCGGCGAGCCCAGCATGGACGAACTCCGCGAGGCACTCGTCGGTGTGTACGGGACCGACTACGGGGTGCACAGCCCGACCTGGATCTCCCGGTTCACTGACATGTCGCGGCAGGCAGCCTCCTACCGCCACGGCCGTGTACTGCTGGCCGGCGACGCCGCACACGTGCATCCCCCGCAGGGCGGCCAAGGCCTCAACACCGGCGTGCAGGATGCCGTGAACCTGGGATGGAAGCTGGCCCAAGTGGTCAACAAGACGTCACCGGAGAGCCTGCTGGACACCTACCACACCGAACGGCATCCAGTCGGTGCCCGGGTGTTGCACAACACCATGGCGCAAGTCGCACTCGCCCGCGCCGACGACCGCCACCAGGCCCTCCGCGACACCATGACCGCACTGCTGGGCATGGACGAGCCGCGCCGGCATATCGCAGCGATGCTCTCGGCTCTGGACATCCACTACGACCTCGGAGAGGGACACCCGCTGCTCGGGCGGCGCATGCCCGACCTCGACGTGCATACCGCCGACGGTCCCACGCGCGTATTCACCCTGTTGCACGGCGCTCGGCCCGTGCTCCTCAACCTCGGCGAACCCGACAGTTTCGACATTTCTCCTTGGGCGAATCGAGTCCGGTTGGTCGACGCCAAGCATGCAGGCGTGTGGGAGCTCCCGGTCCTTGGCGAGGTCGCTGCTCCCTCGGCCGTGTTGATCCGACCCGACGGACATGTCGCCTGGGCGGGAGACCTCACGGACCCAGAGCTACATCGAGCACTTGCGACCTGGTTCGGACCGGCCACTCCGGCTCACTAGAACAAGACATCCGAGCGCCAGCGCGCCCATCACTTCAGTGCCGCTATGCCCGCCGGCACCTGCCGTCCGTCCCGGTTAAGCCGCAGACGACAGGCACCTAGGCGGCGCAAGAAACGCCCTTTCGGGGAGCATCCTGGCGGGACGGGCTACCCGATCCGCTTGCCTGTCAAACGCGAGGAGTCCGTCCACCGTCGGGAAAATCACCCGAAGGGGTGTACAGCACAGGGGATTGGCTATACTGTGCCAGCACCTACCCCAGCCCTTGGTGGACAGTTGACAACCGATCGAATCGTGCAGGCAGCAATCGAGCTCCCGCCACCGCGCGATCCTGCTCCGGTCGTTGAGGTCGAGCGATCCGACACTCGAGCCGTTGTCACACTGTACGGCGACCTGGATTTGATCGTCGAACGCCAGGTCCTGGAAACGATTGCCGGTGCCATTGCAGTGCACGGGCTCCGGTCGCTGCATATTGACGCCACGCGCGTGACCTTCATCGATTCGTCGGGGCTTCGCAGCCTTCTGCTGTCGCGAGAGGCAGTGCTCGACCAGGGTCTCGAGTTCTCATTGGCGATTGCTGCAACGGGGTCCGTCGCCCGACTTTTGGTGCTCGCCGGGGTGCACACGCTGCTCGTCGACGAACTCGTCACCCGCACCTCCCTGTACGAGGGCCCGGACGCTCTCGCCGGTTGAGAGGTAGGGTCGACGGCCCGGTTGGCGGTCAGCTGAGGGGGCAGCAGTGGGGTTGTGTGCTTACCGGGCCAGTTTGTAGGTCGCCAGTTGTTCGATTCGTCGGATGTGGCCCGCGCTGCGATGGAAGCGGCGTCCAATGTCGGCGTGTGCCGCCCCGCTGGCGCGCCATTTCAGGATCCGGCGCTCCACTGGTCGCAACTCTTCCCCCTCCGGCTGGACGCCGGTGCGGGGCATCCCCGCGTATGCGATCACCCGATCGACGAACTCCGGTTGGCGCCGGAAACGGCGAGCGATTTCGATGTGATCGACACCACTGGCGACCAGGCGCAAGACGCAGCGTTCGACCGGTCTCAAGAAATCGTGGTCACCCATAGTCCTGGTCTCCTCTGCTCGACCTCCACCCTACGTGCACCACTGGGTCGTTCGCGCGAACACTGCGTCGAGGCCGGTCGTACGATGCGTCCATCGCTCTTTGACGACGAGACCCTGAACAGGGTGACGTGGAAGATTGCGAACGCCCGCATGAAGTACGGGGGCGTCAAGCGCCACTGACAACGACGCGGTGACCATGCGAGCGTGCCGAGCGTTGACGACCGATCACGGCGGCTGCGCACAAGAGCGCGGAGAGTCCGCCCAGTGCGAACGGGACCCGGGGCGACGAGACCTGGATGACCCAGCCCATCAGCAGGGCGCCGATGGGGGTGCTGCCGAACCAAGCCATCTGATGGAGGGCCATGACCCGGCCCTGCATGGACGGTTCTGTGGCCTGCTGCAGCACGACGGTGTTCACAGATTGGAACGATGCCGACGCGAACCCCAACAGGATGCTCATGGCCACGAAGGGCCAGAACCCCGGCGTGATGGACAGCGCCAGGCACGCCGCGGCGAACCCGACCAGGACAACAGCCAGCGTCCGACGCGGATGCGGCTTCACTCCGGCGATGTAGATGCCACCGATGATGGAGCCGATGGCGCTGACGCTCATGGCCGTGCCGACCGACGCCGCGCCACGATGGAACCCGAAGCGGACCATCGACGGGAACGTGGTCTGGAAGTTGTACGCCACGGTGCCCACGACGGTCATAACCAACAATGGTCGGGCCACATCTGGATGGCTGCGCACATAGGCGAACCCTTCACGGAGCCTCCCCTTCGCCCGCCCGACGAGCGGCCGATCCACGAGTTCGCTCGAACGCAGAGCAACCAGCGCGCCGATGACCACGAGGTACGACGCGGCGTTGATGAGAAAGCACGTCTCCACTCCGACCGTGGCGATGAGAACGCCGGCCAGGGCCGGGCCGATGAGACGTGACACCGAGTTGATGGTGCTGTTGGCCGCCACCCCGCTCGGGAGCAGTTCGGTCCCCACCAGTTCGAACAGGATGGCCTGCATGGCCGGGCGCTCCACGGCGAGGACCAGGCCGAGCATCATCGTGAGCGCGTAGATCCACCAGATCGTGACGTAGCCCGTCGCCACTACCACTCCGAATGTCAATGCCAGCAGTCCCGACGCGGTGGATGTGGCGACGAGCAGGCGTCGGTTGTCGATCTTGTCCGCCAGCACGCCCGCAGGCGCGCCCAGCAACAGCATCGGCAGGAACTGCAGCGCCGCCGCGATCCCGAGACGGTCACTGCGGTTGGTGATCTCGAGCACCAACCAGATCACGGCTAGCGACTGCGTCCACGACCCGATACTCGAGATGGTCTGGCCGATGAAGTAGAGCCGGAAGTTTCGGTTACCGAAGGCCGCGAATCGGCGAGTTCCGTGGCGTTGGCGGTGGTCCATGCGTCGAGTTTGACAGCCGACATCCATTCTGGCAACATGACTTGCCATGCAGGCAAAGGCAGCAGAAGCCGAGGAATCGATCGAAGCCCGGGTTCGCCGGCGGCTGCGAGAACTGCGGACCGAGCAGGGGCTCACCCTGCAACAGGTCAGCGAGCGAACTCACATCGACATCTCGATGCTCAGCAGGCTCGAGTCGGGCAAACGCCGTCTCGCCTTGGACCACATCCCAGGCCTCGCGGCAGCACTCGGGGTCAGCGCTGACGACCTTCTCGGAGGTGCGCCTCCACCCGACCCACGGGTCCGCAGCCAACCGAAGACTCACAACGGTGTCACCATGTGGCCGCTCACGAACCGTGGCCATGCGGGCGGGCTCCACGTCTTCAAAGTCCGCATCAGCGCTCGACGACGCAAACCACCCGAGTCGCTGCGTGTACACGACGGACACGACTGGATGTTCGTCCTCGAAGGACGCATGCGGCTCATGCTGGGCGCCCAGGACCTTGTCATTGAGCCGGGCGAAGCCGTGGAGTTCAGCACCTGGACACCCCATTGGTTCGGGGCGATCGACGGAGCTGTGGAACTAATCGCAGTCTTCGGGCCGCACGGCGAGAGTGTGCACCTCCACCAATAGGAGTCTCAGCGCGGCGCGGGCGCCGGCCGCCGATATCGGTGACAGCGATCAGCAGCGGTGGGGTTGCAGCGGGGCTCCGTCGAGGGAGCAGTGAACGTGACGGGCGGTACGCGGGGCGCGGGCGTGTTCGCCGAGGCCGAAGAAGGCGAGCGGACTCGCTGCCGCAGCAACACATGCGGTCACCACCAGGCCGAGTCGGAAGGCATGGGTGATCTGAGCGGGCTGCGTCGCCGCGGTCAGGCCGGAGACGACGGGGATGACGGCCAGCGCGCTGAGGCCTGCGGCCCTCGCTATGGCGTTGTTGACTCCGGACGCCACGCTGACGTGGTCGGGATCAGCTGCGGCCATCACGGTGGCGGTGAGCGGGGCGACGAACGTGACGAGCCCGAGACCGAATACGACTGCGCCGGGCAGCACATCGGTTGCCCACGACGCATGTTCTCCGATGCGAGCGAGCAGCAAGAGTCCGACCGCGGCAAGCAGTGGACCGACCGTCAGCTGCACTCGCGGCCCGATCCGTTGCGCCAGCGAACCCGAGCTCGCAGACAACAACAGCATCATTCCGGTCGCCGGCAGTAGGGCGACGCCGGCCTGCAGTGCCGACCAACCTGTTGCGACTTGGAGTTCGAACGAGATCAGGAAGAACGAGACTCCGAGTGCGCCATACAGCAACACGGTCTGAAGATTCACCACCGTGAACGTTCGATTGCGGAAGAGCGCAGGTGGCACCAGCGGATCGCTGGAGTGCATCATGCGTCGCACGAACGCGGCGACGGCCGCAATGGCGATAACTGCGGCGCCCAGGACGCTGGCGCTGGTCCAGCCATGCGGTCCCGCCTCAGTCAGGGTCCACGTGCTGGCCGCCAGGCCGATCACGGCGAACAAAGCGCCGATCAGGTCGAGGCTGCGGTCGGCGTGCGGGTCGCGGGTTTCCGGAATAGCGGCGTGCGCGCAGGCAATCGCGATGGCCGCGACCGGCACGTTGATGAGAAACGCCCATCTCCAACCCGGCCCATCGACGAGCCCACCACCGACGAACGGTCCGATCGCGCCTGCAACACCTCCGAGGCCCGACCAGGCACCGACGGCCGCCGCTCGATCTGTCTCGCGGAAGCTCGCCTGCAGGATCGCCAAGCTGCCTGGCGTCAGCAACGCGCCACCGACGCCTTGCAGCACGCGGGCGGCGACGAGCACTTCGATGTTGGGCGCGGCGCCGCACAGCAGCGAAGCCGCGGCGAACCAGATGGTGCCGATCACGAAGACCTTGCGACGCCCGAAGCGGTCGCCTAACGCACCGCCGAGCAGGATCAACGACGCGAGCGCCACGAGATATCCGGTCAGCACCCACTGCAGTGCGCTGATCGAGGCGTGGAACTGTTCGCCGATGTGCGGCAAGGCGACGTTGACGACAGTCGCGTCGAGACTGGCCATGGCGCTGGCCGCGACCGTCGCAACGAGCGCAATCCGTCCCCGCGATGAGTGCAAGGAGAGCCCCTCGACCACGCCTTCGTCTACGACCTCGATCCCCACGTCGTCGGCTACGGAAGCTCAGCCCGCGGCGAGTTCGGCCTGGTGCTTGGCAACCATCTCCTCGACGGCTTTCATGTTGCGATCGGCGAGTTCGGGTCGGGATTCGACCGCACGGGTCTTGGCGTTCAACGTGCTGTACGCCTGCCCCTGGAACTCGGGCATCACTCGCTGGGCGATCAGTTCGTAGCTGCGATGCGTTGCCACAGGGTTGGCCCATTCGTGGGCCAACTGCATGTAGCAACCGAATCCACCGGACTGCTTGGTCAATCGATCGATTTGCTCACAGGCCATGTCGGCCGTGCCAATAGACCCGAGGCCGCTTTCGTTGACGAAGTCGATCATTTCCCGAACGTTGTCGCCGTTGACTGCCATCTGCGGGAAGGCGGCAACCTTTTGGAAGTAGTTGAACCAGTGGGCAATGCCGAACTCGACGTTCTTGTATGCCTGTTCTTTCGTCTCGGCAATGTGCATCGTTCCCACCAGGCGCCACTGGTTGCGGTCGGCCACCGCATCGAACTTGGCAGCGCGTTCTTCCATGACATCCCAGTGCAGGCCGAGCAGATCGAAACCCTCCGATTGCGTCGCGCCGATCGACAGCAAGCCGATCCCGTAGCGGCCGGCAAGACGCGGGCCGGAGGGTGACGCGACGGCGGGCACGGCAACATCGAACACCGGGTTGGAATAGGGACGCAGGTGCAGCCGGGCGTCGACGAGGTTCCAGGCCTTGGTCTGGCTGCTGACAGGGTCATCGGTGCGCAACAACTTCATGATGACGTCGACGCCCTCTTCGAGCAGCGGGCGGGTCTCGGTGGGATCGAGCCCCAGCATGATCGCGTCGGTGGGCAGCGAGCCTGGCCCGAGGCCGAGCATGAAGCGACCGCGCGTGAGATGGTCGAGCAACACAGCGCGCTCGGCGACCATGTAGGGGTTGTGGTACGCCACACTGGTCACGCCGGTGCCGAGCTTGATGTGTCGCGTGCGTTCCGCGGCGGTGGCGATGAAGATCTCTGGGCAGGCGATGATCTCAGTGCCGGCGGAGTGGTGCTCGCCGATCCACGCCTCGTCGTAGCCGAGCTTGTCGAGGTGCACGATCAGGTCGAGGTCGCGCTCCAATGCCAGCGTCGGATTTTCTCCAGCTGGGTGAAATGGGGCCATGAAGATCCCGAAGCGAAGTCGATCAGTCATCGGTAGTCCCTTTCTCAACGCGCTGCGGCGCGGCTTGCGCCACCGCCATTGTGATTGGCAGTCGTTGCGGCCTTCACTTTGCTGACGAGATTGTTGGGGAGGATCTCGTCGTGATCATGCGTTGCGACGAAGCGTCCGCGTCCTGCTGTCAGCGAGCGAAGGTCGAGCGCATAGCGAATGATCTCGGCTGTCGGAACCAGCGCGGAAACTTCTTGTTCGCCGTGCTCGCCCGCTGAAGTACCGACCACCCGACCGCGTCGTGTCGTTAGATCGGCGAGGACATCGCCCTGGTACCCAGAGGGAATCGTCACCTTCAGCAACGAGATCGGCTCCAGCACCACGGCACCGGCGCGGCCGAGGGCTTCCTTGAAACCGCTCGCCGCAGCATTCTTGAACGCCATGTCGGATGAGTCGACGCTGTGGTACTTGCCGTCGTAGCACTCGACGCGGACGTCGACGACCGGAAAACCGTG
>JAENVT010000236.1 GCA_016650435.1 Ilumatobacteraceae bacterium | reverse complement strand
TACGAGAGCTAACTAGCTCGTCTCGGACTCGAGGTCTGTCGTCGACGACGCGCTCATCGTGTCGTTGCTGACAAGCGTTGAATCCGGTGACGCGGAGTCGACGATGTCGATGTCGTAGGCCATCATCTGCACGTCGAAGGTTGCGAGCTTGCGGATGCGATGGCGCTGGATCAGAACCAGCGTGATTGCCGCGTCGGGCCTGACTCCGGTCCGCTCCACGAGTGTCGCTGCGGCTGTGCGGTGCTGGCGAGCGACGTGCAACTTGTCGATCGGAGCGAACAGATCGGGACTGTCGACGGCCTTGAGGTGATCAGCGCGGGCAACGAGCAGGCAGCGTTGGGCGACGAAGTCGTCGATCATCGTGCGATAGCTCGCAACCGCCTGGTCGTGGTTGTCGTCGTCGATGTCGACCAGCGCCAACAGAAAGCTCTCGTCGAGCAGAGTCGACGGCGGGTTCATCAAAGCATGGCCAAGGCACGGTGCGCCCTGTTGCGTCGCTGGCGATCCTCGAAGCGATTCCAGAACAAGAAGGAGCCACCGACGATCGCCCAGCCGACCAGCCCGTCGATCACCCAATGCTCGGCCAGATAGACCAACGACGTCAGCATGAGGACGGGGAAGAGCAGGACGACGGCTTTGAGCCAGCGCGGCTTGATCCACGGCAAGAAGAAGGCCGGCACGATCAACGCGAACGAGGCGTGCAGCGACGGCATCGCCGCCACAGCGTTGCCCCAGTCGAGGGCGTTCTTCCAACTGACGGCAGCGGCGTGCAGTCCCATCGCCGAGAAACCGCGACCCGCACTACGACTGAGCGGCGGGGTGAGGTGATAGTTGTTCGCCACCATCCACGGTGGGGCCGTGGGGAAGACGATGAACATCAGGCAGGCAACGCCGAGCACCGTTGCAAAGCGCTTCATGAACCTGGCCCACTGCCGGTGCGTGGTCGCCCAGAGCGCGCCCATCACGATGGGAACGAAGATGAAGTGGGTGAAGTACGTCAGCGAGGCAACCTTGTCGTACCAGTGCACGCTGTCTTTCCAGAAGTGATTTTGCAGAACGACATTGGGATCGTTGCCGAAGAACAAGAAGCGATCGATGTTGCGCACCGATTGGACCTGCAACGGGAACCTGATCCCGAAGATCTTGCCGTCGGCCGCGCCACGCGTTGTCTCGTACGCATACCACATCGCGCAATACAGCGACAGGTCGATTGCCAGCATGCCCCACTGCCGAGCCGGACGCCCGACGAAGGCGCACACCAAGAAGACGGCGACGGCGCGAGCGATGCCCAACCTGTCCCACAGGATCCCGTTGTCGCGCGTCCACACGATCGCGTAGACACAGAAAATCGTCAGCGCGGTGCGCCGCACCCACGCCAAATAGTCGATCGGAACGACCGCGCCGAGAGCAACCCGATGGTCGAGTTGCGGTTGGTCGGCCACTATGGACATGGCCTACCAGGCTAGCGATGGGAGTCGTCGAAGGGGATTCAGCAGGCTTCGAGAGCGCGGCGCACGAGCACTTTGGCGAGATGCACGCGGTACTCGGGGCTGGCGTTGAGGTCGCCCTGCGGCTCGGCGTCCTCGGCGGCCAATTGAGCGGCATC
The DNA here is from genome assembly GCA_016650435.1 of Ilumatobacteraceae bacterium. Next base: position 5,633 of record JAENVT010000236.1, on the reverse strand, counting down.
GGCGACCGTGGCACCCTGCGAAAGAGCATTCGAGACGCTTGTCGCCAGGATGGGAGTCGATCCCATGTTGACCAACCCGACGCCGCTGTCGCCGTTGCGACGCCATGCAGCGACGCCGACAATCGCCCAGTCCTGGGCCCGTCGGTTGAACTTCTGGAAGTTCCATCCGGCGCCCTGCATCTTCGGGACGCGGATCTCGGTCAGCATCTCGTCGGCGGCCAGTGCCGTCTCCAGGAACCCTTGGAAGAAATCGCCAGCGGCGATTTCGCGCGTGCCATTGGGGCCTTGAGCCACGTACGTCGCGCCCAGTGCCAGTGTCGTAGCTGGAAGATCCGAAGCTGGGTCGCTGTGGGCGATCGAGCCGCCGATCGTGCCGCGGTGACGCACCTGTGGGTCGCCGACGTGGCCAGCAGCATGGGCCAGCAACGGAACGTGCTCGGCGAGCACGGAACTGGTTTCGAGGTCCATGTGACGCGTCAACGCGCCAATCGCGATGTGGTCGCCGGCGTCGCGGATGTACGACAGATCGCTGAGGCGACCGATGTCGACGAGCACGCTTGGCTGGGCGAGACGAAGTTTCATCAACGGCAGCAGGCTGTGCCCGCCGGCGAGGAACTTGGCATCGTCACTGTGTTCACCGATGAGCCGGATGGCTTCTTCGGCAGAACCGGCGAGGACGTAGTCGAACGCGGCGGGAATCATGCTGTCGCTCCTGCGGCGCAGGCCAGCACGGCCTGCACGATGTTGTGGTACCCGGTGCAGCGGCACAGGTTGCCCTCGAGGCCGAGGCGCACCTCGCGCTCCGTCGGATTCGGGTTCTCCTTCAAGAAGCTTGTCGCCGCCATGACCATGCCCGGCGTGCAATATCCGCACTGCAGGCCGTGGTTCTCCATGAACGCTTTTTGCATCGGGTGCATCTCTCCGTCGTGGGCGAGGCCCTCAATGGTCAAGATGTCGGCGCCGTCGGCCTGCACGGCCAAGACCGTGCAACTCTTCACGGCTTCGCCGTTGAGATGCAAACTGCACGCACCGCACGACGACGTGTCGCAGCCGACGTTGGTGCCCGTCAGACCAAGGGCTTCGCGCACGTAGTGGACTAACAGAGTGCGCGGTTCCACATCGCTTTCGTGGTCCGTGCCGTTGACGGTGACGTGGATCTTCAAGTCTGATCCCCCCTCGGAATCGCTACCCCTGTGGCGCGGGCCCCATCATGCCTCATCCCGAGGTGCTCATGCACATGCGAGCGGTTGGAGCGGCTCAGCCGAACGGGCGGTGGTGGTGAGGCATTCGCCTCGGCAGGGTCATCGCGTACGCGATTGCGAACACCACCGCCGCCAGGAGCCCGATGGTCGCACCTGGCGGAGCGTTGAGGGCATGCCCGATGATGACCCCTGTTAGACCCTCCGACACTCCCAGTCCGACCCCCACCAGGGTCATCCGTCGCAATGTGGGGCTGACGAGACGAGCGGTTGCTGCCGGGGTCACCAACATGCTGACCGACATGATCGAGCCGACGGTGCGCAGGCTGATGACAACGACGACTGCCAGGAGCACCACAAGGACAGCTTGCACCAGCTCGACGTGGACGCCGACTTGCTCTGCCTGCACGTGATCGAAGGACGCCAGTCGCAGCTCGCTGAACAACAACAACACAACGGCGACCGCAAGCCCACCGATGACGAAGTTGAAGCCGATCTGGCTCCACGTCAACTGCAGCACGTCGCCGAACAAGATGTGTTCGAGCTCCTGGGTTGTGTCGATCCTCGAGATGATGATGATGCCGAGTGCGAACAGCGCGCTGCCCATCACCGCGATGATCGCCTCGTGACCGAGCTTCTGACTCGCGGAGAACAGGATCAGCAACACCGCGATCACTACGCCTGCGCCGAGCGCGCCAAGCAGGATGTTGGCGCCGGCCGCGTACGCGACACCGACACCGGCCAGCGTGCCGTGCGACATCGTGTCGCCGAGGTTGGCCATCCGCCGAAGCACGATCCATGTGCCGACAACCGGAGCGACGACACCGATGATGGCCGCGCCGACGAGTGCTTTCAGGTATTCGCCCTCGAACAAACCGGTGGCGATCATGCCGGCGCCGCTGACCCGAACGTGCGGTCGAGGACGTCGCTCGCCAGCACGACGTCGGGTGGCCCGTCGCCGAGCAGTCGGCGGTTCACTGCCATGCACCGCGAGAACCGTCGCCGGGCCAGCGCCAGATCGTGTGTCGCGATCAGCAGTGCGGTGCCGTTGTTGGCGAGGCGTTCGAAGACTTCGAACAACTCAGCAGTCGACGGTTCATCGACACCGCTCAAGGACTCGTCGAGCATCAGGACCGAAGCTTCTTGAGCCAAGGCCCGAGCGACGTAGGCGCGTTGCAACTGCCCGCTCGACAGTTGGTTGAGCGACCGATCCTGCATCCCCGCAAGATCGACCAGCGACAGCATGCGCATCGCCTCGTCCTGATCATGCGATCCCGGACGCTCGTACCAGTGGTGGAACCGACGCCGGCCTGCGAGCACCAGCTCGCCGACTGTGATGGGGAAGGTGATGTCGCTGTCGCTGCGTTGGGGGATGTAGGCGATGTCCATGCGGTCGGTGCGACTGTGGCAGTGCACGCCGTTGACTTCCACCTGACCGGTGTGGTTGACCAAGCCGCAGATTGCCTTGAAGAGGGTGCTCTTTCCCGCGCCGTTCGGGCCGATGACGGCGATCAGTTCGCCTCTGCCGACAGCGAACGAAATGTCGTCGAGGACCGCCGCGTCGCCGTAGGTGACCCCGAGGTCGATGACTTCGAGAACAGTGGGGGCGGTCGACACGCCAAATACCATACCAAGAATGAGATCGATTCTCAATATCGAAATGCCTAGCTATGGGTTATTCTTGTGGTGTGAAGCGAGCAGCGGCCGATGGAGTCACGACGAGGGCTTCGACAACGTTGCAGAAGGCCGGGCAGCGGTTGACCCGTCATCGAGTTTCGGTGATGGCCGCACTTCGCACATCCGATCGACCGGTGACGGCTGAAGAGGTTGCCAAGATCTCGGGGGTGCCGTTGTCGACCGCGTATCGCAACCTCGGCGAGTTGTGTGATGCCGGCGTCGCCGTGCGCGTCGGGGGTGCAGACCGCACCGACCGATTCGAGATCGCCGAGTCCTTGACCAGCCACCACCATCATCATCTGGTGTGCACCGAGTGTGGTGTGGTCAACGACTTCGACCCCAGCCCGCAACTGGAGCGTCTGATCACCAAAGAGTTGCAGTCGCTGCTCGCATCGCAAGGTTTCGCCGAGTCGCATCACCTCTTCGACGTGCATGGAGTCTGCGGCAACTGCCGGCCGATGTAAGCCAGTTGCACAACAATCACATGATCCGCCTCACGTCGGAGGCGGGGCCGCGTTCAGTTGATCGACGAGCTCGTCCGGAACTGCCCACCCGACGCGCTTCTGGATCGGTGGGCCTGCGCCTGTGTTGTCGAAGGTGAGGAGCGTGGCGACGACCGTCGCCGGCGTAGCACACGACTCTCTCGCCGCGCCGAGCCGCTCGTCTCCCGGCATCAGCAAGCTAATGGTGCCCTCGTTGAACGAACCGGCAGGCACTGGCTCCCCTTGCTTGAAGGTCGACGTCTCCAGCCAACTCCCACCCGACGAACTGCCTGAGCAGCGAAGTTCGAACTGAGGGGTCCGTACGTCGCCCTGTGACCGGTTCTCGGCGCGCACATTTAGGGTCAGCCAGGGCCCACTTCCGTCGATCCCGATGGCCGGGTCGCTGGCCGTGATCTCCAGGTCACCAATCGCCGCGGGAACCCCGAACGTCGCCGGCGTGCCGTTGGCTGCATTTGTCCGCACCGTGTCGACCGGCTGCGGTGCAGTCGGTGCATCGGACTCCTTCGTCGACGAGCACGATGACATCGCCATCGCGAGGACGACAACTGCGACGCTGCGTCGTGACGAAGGGCCCATCCCCGCGCACTCTAGTTGCGCCCCTCCGTCGAAATCTGCGCTGTCGGATAGGTCGGAAAGCCGATTACGATCCGATGCGGTTACAAGCGTTCGTAGCTCAATGGATAGAGCTTCTGACTTCGGATCAGAAGGTTGGGGGTTCGAGTCCCTCCGGGCGCACCAGTGTGATGGCGCGAGGTCACGAAATCTCCGGTGGTGCCGGATATTTCGTGCCTGGCCTCGGCGGGGGACGCCGCTGCCGGCCTAGGTTGCGGGCATGAAGGTGATGGGGGTCGCGGAGTATGGCGGGCCGGAGGCGCTACGAGTCTTCGACGTGCCCGAGCCTCATGCCGGGCCCGGCGAGGTTCGTATTCGGGTACGTGCCGCGTCGGTCAATCCAACAGACACGTTGGTGCGCGATGGCAGTCGAGCGGAGTCGCAGAAGGAGTTCGATCCACCGTATGTGCCTGGGATGGATGCGGCCGGCGTGATCGACGAGATCGGTGACGGGACTGACACCGACCTCTCGGTTGGCGACGACGTGATGGCCATCGTGGTGCCCCGTGGATCGCACGGCGCCTACTCCGAGCATGTCGTGGTCCCGGCCGAATCGGTGGCGCGCATTCCGAAGGGCTCGAGCCTCGTCGAGGCCTCGACACTTCCGATGAACGGACTCACCGCCCGGCTGGCTCTCGACCTGCTGGCTCTGCGGCCTGGCCAGACTCTCGCCGTCACGGGTGCGGCGGGCGCGTTCGGGGGCTATGTCGCGCAACTCGCAACAGCGGAAGGTTTGCGGGTGATCGCCGATGCATCACCGGCCGACGAGGCACTGGTCAGCGGATTCGGTGCCGAGGTCGTGGCCCGCGGACCCGATGTCGCGGAACGGATCCGTGCGCTCGTGCCCGACGGCGTCGATGGACTCGCCGACGGCGCGCTGCTCTTCGCTCAGGCGTTGCCTGCAGTGCGCGATGGCGGTGGGCTCGCCGTGCTGCGCACGTACTCCGGCGAGACCGAGCGCGGCATCACGATCCATCCCGTGTGGGTACGCGGGTACGCCCGCGAACAGGCCAAGCTCGACCGGCTGCGCCAACACGTCGAAGACCGGGTCGTGACGCTGCGCGTTGCCGGCACATTCCCCGCGGAACAAGCCGGTGAGGCTCACAGGATTCTCGAAGCCGGTGGAACTCGCGGCCGCCTGGTCATCGAATTCTGACGCGGGCGCGATTTCAGCATTCCCAGGCGTATTTTCGCGCCCAAGCAGCTTCCTTGGGCGCGATTTCGGCACTGTCAGGCGTATTTCCGCGCCCAAGCGCCGCCCCCTTGCGCCCAGCTAGACGTTCCAGCCGCCGGCATCTTCTCCGACTGCCACCAGCGAACCCGAGTCGTCGGACTCGTAGTAGATCATCGTGCTCAACGGTGGCGAGTACACGTGCACGCTGGTCGCGACGCCGTCGCCACGGTTGGCAACGGCGTGAACCCGAGACGCACCGAAGGCTGCCGTGTCGCCGGGTCCGAACGTTCGCATCACCTTCACGCCCGCCTCGATGGCTGCCTCGTCGAGCTCGCCCGACACGACGCTGAACGCCCCAGCCGAGCCACCGTGGTCATGCATGTCGAGCAGTTCGCCACTCGGCCAGCAGATCACCCACGCCTCGTAGGCCTCGGTGGCGAGCACGCGGTGGAAGCGACGCTCGGTCGG
>JAENVT010000235.1 GCA_016650435.1 Ilumatobacteraceae bacterium | reverse complement strand
GCGACGAAGCGCTTCTTCGAGCGCGCTGTCACGAAGCGAATGATGAACAGCGAGCTCGGGATCGTGAGGGCAGCGACAAGAGCGAGTATCGGCGAGATCCCGAACATCATCACCAGAACGCCGATCAGCGTGAGCACGGACGTGAGCAACTGGCTGAGCGTCTGCTGCAGGCTTTGCGAGATGTTGTCGATGTCGTTGGTGACCCGGCTCAGCAGATCGCCGCGGGGCTGGGCGTCGACGTAGCTCAGCGGCAGCCGGCTGAGCTTGTCTTCGACATCGGAACGCAGCCGGTACACGGTGCGTTGCACGACGCCGGCCAGCGTGTACGACTGCAGATACGACAACCCGGCGGCGCATACGTAGAGGCCGAGGACCGTTAACAAGACACCGCGCAGCGCCGGAAAATCGATGTGCTTGTGCTGGCGGATCGCGTTGAAGATGAGGTCGGTCCCATGGCCGAGGAGCTTCGGCCCCAGCACGGTCATGGTCACACTGAGCAGAGCGAAGCACACGACCGCGATGCCTCGAGCCTTCTCGATGCGCATCCGCTCGAGCAATCGTTTGGTCGAACCGCCGAAGTCCTTCGACTTCTCCGCCGGCATGCCGATAGAGCGCAGCGGCCCGGGGCTTGCTGCTGGTCGGGCATCCGGCGGCCGAACCACCGCACCGTCGTCAGGTTCCTGATCCGGTCGGGGATCCGCATGAGTGGTCACGCGGCCTCCTCGGCGGTGAGCTGCGACTCGACGATCTCGCGATACGTCGGGCAGGTTTCCAGCAGCTCGGTGTGTGTGCCGACGCCGACAGTCTCACCGTCTTCGAGCACCATGATCTGATCGGCGTGAATGATCGTCGAGACGCGCTGGGCGACGATGATGACCGTCGCGTCTGCGGTGTATGGAGTCAGCGCGGCGCGCAACCGGGCGTCGGTTGCCAGATCGAGCGCCGAGAACGAATCGTCGAACAGGTAGATCTCCGGCTGGCGAACGAGCGCGCGGGCGATGGCCAGCCGTTGGCGTTGACCACCCGACACGTTGGATCCGCCCTGGGCGATCGTTGCCTGCAGCCCGCCGGGCATGGCGCGCACAAAGTCGGTGGCCTGAGCTATCTCGAGAGCGGTCCACAGTTGCTCGTCGGTGGCATCCGGATCGGCGAACCGAAGGTTGCTGGCCACGGTTCCGGAGAACAGGTACGGCTTCTGCGGCACCAGACCGATCCGACCCCACAGCGTGTCGGGCTCGAGATCGCGGACGTCAACACCGTCGACCAGTACTGCGCCGGAAGTTGCATCGAACAAGCGCGGGATCAGGCTGAGCAATGTGGTCTTGCCGGAACCGGTGCTTCCGATGATGGCCGTGACCTGACCCGGCTCGGCGAGCAGTGACACGTTCGTCAGCACTGGCGCCTCGGCGCCGGGATAGTGGAACCCGACGTCGCGCAGTTCGAGCCTGCCTGCGGTATCGACGTGCGTGAGAGGGGTTTCGGCTCGCACGACCGACGACGGCGTATCGAGTACCTCGACGATGCGCTCCGCGCACACCGCCGCTCGTGGAACGAGGATGACCATGAACGTGGCCATCATCACGGCCATGATGATCTGAGCCAGGTAGCTGAGGAACGCGATCAGCGCGCCGATCTGCATCTGCCCCTTGTCGATTCGTCCCGAGCCGAACCACAGCACAGCAACGCTCGAGGAGTTCAGCACCAAGATGACGATCGGGAAGAAGAAGGCCTGCAACCGTCCGGCGCGCAAAGCAGTGTCGGTGAGCTCGGTGTTGACATCGCCGAACCGTTTCGCCTCGGCAGGTTCACGAACGAAGGCGCGCACGACTCGGATGCCGGTGATCTGCTCGCGAAGCACCCGGTTGGCGGTGTCGATGCGCTCCTGCATCTTGCGGAACTGCGGCACCATTCGCGACACGACCGTGAGGATGCAAATCACCAGCACAGGGATGCTGACGGTAAGGATCCACGACAGCCCGCCGTCTTCGCGGATTGCCATGACGACGCCGCCGATTGCGGTGATGGGTGCAGCAACGAGGAGGGTGCATGTCATCAGCACCAGCATCTGCACCTGTTGCACATCGTTGGTGATGCGGGTGATCAACGACGGCGCTCCGAACTGCCCCATCTCGCGAGCAGAGAAATCCGACACTTGATGGAAGATGCCGCTGCGCACGTCGCGACCGAAGCCCATTGCCGCCTTGGCACCGAAGTACACGGCCGAAGCAGAGCAGGTGACCTGCAGCAAGGTGATCAGCAGCATCATGCCGCCGGTCGACCAGATGTAGCCGGTGTCGCCGCGGGCCACTCCCTTGTCGATGATGTCGGCGTTGAGGCTCGGCAGGTAGAGCGCGGCGATCGTCTGCGCGGCCTGGAGCACGAGGACGATGATCAGAAGCGGCTTGTAGCGGCGCAGGTAGGTGCGAAGCAGTCGGATCAGCATCAGACCGCCACCGGTTGGCGTGTGCGGTTCCGCAAACCGTCGAGCAGCAGAGAAACGATCTCTTCGGGATCCATCGGCTTGCCGTCGGCTATCAGCGCCGGGTGCGTGCCGGCCAGGGTCAGGCCGCGCAACAACTGGGCGGCGGCCGCCGGGCTGCGGCGGAGACGGCTGCGGTACGGCTCGAGCAAGGCAACGAGTGCGGCGACGTCGGGGCGGTCGATCTTTGCTGCGGTCGAGCCTTGCGCCGCAGGCTTGGGCAGGCCGCTGATCGATGTCAGTTGCCAGACGTTGGTCAATCGATTCTGCAGAATGCGCACACCAGCTTCCAGTCTGCGCTCGAACGAGGCGTTGGCGCTGATCGAGGCAAGCTCTTTGGCCACCTGCGCGGGGTCGTATGCGGCGTCGACGGTCGCCTGAAAGAGCGACTCGATGTCGGGAAAGACTCGGAAGATCGTGCCCTCGGCAATCCCGGCTGCCTCGGCGATCTGTCGAGTGGTCACCGCGGGACCATGTTCGAGCAGCAGTGGAAGTGTGGCGGCGATGATCGCCGCCCGTCGCTCCGATGGCGGCAGCGGCGCGGCGCGGTGCTTCCGCGAGACGTCGGGAACGTTCAGCGGACGCTGCAAAGTCTGGCGGGACACGTCGGCAGCCTACATGAGTGAGAACTCACTCACACCGAGAAAGCCGTGCGATGAGAGATGTGGGTGCCGGACGGCTCATCTCTCGTCGCCGAGTTGCTAGCGGGCGATCAGTACCGGAATATCCGCGTCGCGAACTACGGCGCCTGTAACGGACGGTGTCAACAACTTGCTGAACCAACTGCGATCGTGGGAGCCGACGACGATCACGTCTGCTTGGTGGTGATGGGCGGCCGTGATGATCGCGTAAGCAGGGTCTCCGACCTCGCCGACGACCTGTGGGTTCGGAATGGCGGCCTCGCTGGCAACACCGCGTGCTACTTCGATCGCCGCGTCGATGGGTGCGCTGTCGACCGCGGCTGTGGCGGAATCCAAACGTGGGCTGGCGCCGGCGTGGTCCACCTCGACAACACCTGATGGAGCCATCACAATCGGATAGCCGATACCCCACACCAGAGCATCGCCGCCCCAGATCATCGGCGACTGGTCGGCGACGTTGATGACGATGTACGTCGCCGCGTCGCCGAACAGGGAGTACGCGATGCGTGCGGTTTTGATGGAGGATTCGGAATCATCGACCGCGATCAGGACTTGTGTCATGCCTGTCCGTACCCGTTCCGGGGATCGGACAAACCCCGTTTGCTCGAGTCAGTCGCTGGGTAACCACAACGCATGACCAAGCAGCGCGGCGAGGATCCGCCTCCGCAATCCTCCGACGACGACGCCAGCCCCGGCGAGTTCATCGACAAGCCAACAAACCTGCCTGGTGATCAGGCCAAGAAGCCGGAACCGGAGAAGTCGTAGGGGCGGGACTCAGACCTCAGGGGCTGTGAATTGGACGTCGATCTCAACGTCGATCTTCTTGCCAAGGGCGAACTTGTCGATGCCCAATGGCATGTTGAAGTCGATACCGAAGTCGTCGCGAAGAACCTGTGCCGTAGCGATGAAACCGCTGTGCAGCTTGCCGTCGCCGGGATGGGTCGTCGCACCGGTGAACTCAACGGCGAGGGTGACGGGCTTGGTGATGCCGTTGATGGTCAGGTCGCCGTCGGCTTCGTACTCGTCGCTGCCGCGGTCGCGGATCGCAGTCGACGCGAACGTCATTGTCGGATGCTGCTCGGCGGAAAAGAAGTCGGTGGACAGCAGGTGTGCGTCGCGATCGGCCTGGTTGGTGTCGATGGTGGCGATGTCGATGGTCGCACCGAATTGTGTACTGGTCAGATCCTCGCCGACTTTGAGCCAGGCGTCGACACCGTTGAAGCGGCCGCGCACGTTGGTCAGTCCGAGGTGACGAACCTTGAACGAGACGCCAGAATGGTTGGGGTCGAAACCCCAGGTGCCGGTGGCGAGGGGGAGCTTGGTTGTGGTTGTGGTCATGATGCTGTATGCCTCCTAGTAAACGGAATACAGTAATAGTACCAATAGTAAGTATCACACACAACACAATCTCTTAGGTTCGCTGATCCGGTATCCTGGCGACATGAGCATCGACGTCACCACCGGTACCCCGACCGGTGGCAGCCCTGGCGCTGATGGGGGCGCCACGCCCGAAATATCCCACCGCGAGCTGCTCGAACTCTCTGCTCGGTTCTCACGGTTGTTCCTGAAGTGGCTCGATGATTGCCCCGAAGGCGGGTTCACCTACCCCCGGCTGCGGGTGCTCGAAGCGCTGCATTGTCAGGGGTCGGCCAAGATGAAGTCACTGGCCGACGCTCTCGGCCTCAGCGCCCGAAACATGACCGCGGTCGCCGATTCGCTCGAGAATGAAGGCCTACTGCGAAGGGTTGCGCACCCCACCGATCGACGGGCGACCCTGTTGGAACTGACCGAGGATGGCCTAGCAGCCGCCGACAGGTCGTTGGTGCCGCGACTGGCCGAGATCAGCCGCCTGTTCGACGAACTGTCGCCCGCCACACGAAACGGCCTTCGTGGCACGCTGGCGACGTTGGTCGCGGCGATGGAGTCCGGCTGCAGCCACCAGGTCGAGCCCTGAGCATCGTGCCCACATCTCTCCGGGCTGTTCGGCGGTCCGTCCTCGACCTGTCGGTGCTCAACGACGGGCAGACCAGCGCCGAGGCCTTGCAGACAACCACGGCTCTGGCCAAGCGAGCCGATGAGCTTGGTTACACCCGGTTCTGGGTCGCCGAACACCACAACATGCCGAGCGTTGCATGCACCTCGCCCGCCGTCCTGATCGCCCACCTCGCCGCGCTCACATCCAACATCCGCGTCGGGTCGGGTGGGGTGATGCTCCCAAATCACGCGCCGCTGGTGATCGCCGAACAGTTCGCCATGCTCGAGGGCTTGTATCCGGGGCGGATAGATGTCGGTATCGGGCGAGCCCCTGGCACCGACCAGCGCACCGCGGCAGTGCTGCGCCGCTCGTATCAGCCGGAAACCGAAGACGACTTCCCTCGCGATTTCCTCGACCTCATGGGGCTGCTCGGCGATCCGCGCGCCACGACGGGACTGTGGGATCACTTCAGGGCAACTCCCGCGGCAACGACTTCTCCGGATATCTTCCTGCTCGGCTCCAGTGGTTACAGCGCCCAGCTTGCTGGCCATCTGGGATTGCCGTTTGCGTTCGCCCATCACTTCGACACCGGCGGCACGATGCAAGCCACCGAGTTGTATCGCCACACGTTCCAACCGTCGGTAGTGCTCGACGAGCCGTACATGATCGTTACCGCCAACGTGCTCGCCGCCGATTCGAAAGAGGACGCCGATTGGCACTCGGCTCCGGGCCGGCTCACGGCACTCGGCCGTCGCACCGGACGCTTCATCAGGCTGCCGTCGCCTCAAGACGCCGCGGTGCATCCCGACCTCGAACAGGCCAACAGCTTGCCCAGCAGCCGCATCGTCGGCGAGATCTCGACCGTCATCAGAGACCTCGAAGAGCTCGTCGCTCGCACAGGGGCGAACGAGCTGATGGTCACCTCGGTTGCCTACGATCTCTCGGCGCGCGTCCGCAGCATCGAATTGCTTTCCGAACATTGGATCGGCCCGGATCTGGTTCCCCGGGGCTGATTCGGGTGACGCTCGACGGACCGGACGCCGAACGCATCGCGGACGCCTATGGACTGGGTGGCGACGCCGTTCTGTCGGGGCCGGTGGCCCGCGGTGAAGTCGGGCAGGTGTGGCGGTTGACGACTTTGCTCGGCGCGTGGGCAATCAAAGAGCCGTTCGAACGACCGTCGACAGACGAAGCCAACGACGACGCTGCCTTTCAGGACGAAGTGTTCGCAGGCGGAGTGTCGATGCCGAAGGTGGTGCGAACGACCGCAGGCGAGGTCTTGGCCGAACTCGAGTCCGCGACGGTTCGCGTCTATCAGTGGGTCGATTTGGAGCAGCGCGACGCAATGCTCGATCCAGCGACCGTTGGCCGAATTGTGGCGGCAATCCACCGCGTGCACTTCATTGGCAACAACCCCGTCGACCCGTGGTACACCGATCCGGTGGGTGCCGAACGATGGGACGAGCTCATCGGCCAACTCGCTGCGGCGGGTGCAGACTTCGCCGACGCACTGGCCGAACAGCGTGACGAGCTCGTGGCTTTGGAGGAGTTGTTGGAATGGCCGTCGAATCTTCAGACGTGCCATCGCGACCTGTTCGCCGACAATGTGCTGCGCATGCCTTCGGGCGCGGTGTGCGTGATCGATTGGGAGAACAGCGGTCTCGCGGATCCGACCCAGGAACTCGGCTTGGTGCTGTTCGAGTTCGGCCGCGGCGAGCCAGAGCGAACGCGTGCGCTGTACGACGCCTACGTCGACGCTGGTGGGCCGGGACGAATCGAACGCCCGAGCAATTTCTCGATGGTCATCGCTCAGCTCGCCCACATCGGCGAGATCTCCTGCACCCGATGGCTCACAGCGTCGCGCCACTCTGAGCAGGCACACAATGCCGGCCGGGTCGGCGAGTTCCTGACCGACGGGATCACTCGTCGGATGATCGAAGGTTTGGTCGACGCCGTCTCAGGCTGAGAAGTCGGGTACCGCGCCGCGCACGTTGTCGCTGCGGCCCTTTGGTTCCTCCCAGTCCTCCTGACGGCCGAGAGCGGTGAGGTCGAGGAATGCGTACGACCCGCCGAGCCACTCTGTGCCTCTGGCGTAGACCGAGTAGGTGTGGAAGATCTGGCCGTCGACGGCGAGGAAGGTGCTGTAGCCGGGCTGCTCGCTGGGTTCTTCGAGCGTCCAGCCGAGGCCGTGCGCTTTTAGTTCATCCGGCCCGCGGAAGTTGAACTCGACCGGTGCCACCGATGCATCGAGGCTGACGTGGTAGTCGTAGTTGAAGTCGCTGCCGAACGACGAGTACCACGGAAACGTCCAGCCGCGCTTGTGCTTGTAGCGCTCGAGCTTCTCCAGCGGAGCGCGCGAGACCGCAGCGAACGTGGTGTCTCTGGCGTCGCTGAGTGCCTCGACTACGCGTCCAGCGTCAGGTACGGCGAAGGAATCACCGAATGGTGTCGAAACCGGTGAGGTCCGTTCGTCGGGTTGTCGAGAAGGTGCCCGCCGGCACCGCAGACAACGGAGGTCATCATGCCAAGCCCAGTCGTCCACGCCGAGATCCGATCCGCAGATCCCGACGCCACTCGTGCGTTCTTCGGTGCGCTGTTCGGGTGGACCTTTGCACAGGGCGCCATCCCCGGCTACACCTACGTCGACTCTGGCGTGCCGAACGCCTTGCCGGCCGGAATCGGCCCGGTTCAAGGTGGTAACCAACTGGTCACGTTCTTCGTCGGCGTCGAAGACATCGACGCGGCGATCGCTGAGGCCACGCGGCTCGGCGGCTCTGTTGTACAACCGCCGCAGCGTGTGCCGGGCGTGGCGTTTGCCCTGATCGCTGATCCGGCCGGGCAGGTCGTCGGCCTCGCTCAGCAAGGCTGAGGCGGTCGCGATGGATGACGCCATGACGTGGAAGTTGATCCACAAAGAGCGCGCTGCGATGGCCGACACATTGGCAACGTTGAGTGCCGCGCAGTGGGCTCAGCCGTCGCTGTGCGGCGGATGGTCGGTGCGTGAGACGGCCGCACACATCGTGCTGGGAGCCGAACAGACAACCCCTCATTTCCTGGGGCGAATGGCTACGAACGGATTCCGGTTCAACACCATGATGGACCGCGATGCGCGCCGCACCGGAGCGCGTGCCCCCGACGAGTTGATCGCCCGCCTTCGGGCTCGGGTGACAACGACCAACAAACCGCCGGCGCCGGCGATGACCATGTTGGGAGAAGTCGTTGTTCACAGCGACGACATTCGCCGCCCGCTCGGTGTGCGGAACGAGTCGAGTCCCGACGTGCTGATTGCCTGCCTGGAGATGTACAAGAACGCCAGCTTCCCCGTCGGGACCAAGAAGCGGATAGACGGGCTGCGCCTCGTAGCTACCGATGTCGATTGGTCACACGGCACAGGACCAGAGGTCACCGGCCCGGCGATGCCGATGGTGATGGCCATGACTGGGCGAGTGGCAGGCCTCGACGAGCTCGGCGGCGAGGGCTTGGCCACATTGCGCCGCCGCATGGTTTCGGCGAAATGATCGACGCCAACGGTTGCCACGCCGGCAACCGTTGGCTCGTCGCTCTCGGATCACTCGTCTCCAGCGGTGCTGGTCATCAGGCCGAGGAAGTAGCCGTAGACCACGTGGAAGATCAAGATCGAGGCGGGCAGCTTCCAGCCAGCGGCAGTTCCGAAGCTAAAGACTCCATACCCTGACTTCGGCGCGTATACATACGGGACCAGGAATCCGGCGCTGATGATGGCCATCACGGTGCTGTAGATCACACCCTTGCCGATGTTGCCCATGTTGGTGTTGGGCAACGGGATCCGCGAGCGCACCAGCACAACGAACAGGATTCCGAACAGCACCCCGTCGACCATATGGATCGACTGACCGGCAAAGAACGATGCCGGGCTGCCGAACTCACCGGCTGGCGCGAACAACGCGCCGTTGAACAGCGGCCACGGCACCTGCGGCAGACCGATGCCGCGTAGGTAGTAGCCGATGATGGTCGCCATCTGCACGGCGATGAAGCCGGCAAGCGCCGGCCCGAGGACAGGATGCACCAGAAGCCAGCGTCTCCAACGTATGTCGGTAGACAGCTCCCTGACGTTTGTACTCATGTACAACCCCCAAGTTCACATGGACAAGCTGCACGTGCCGTGCAGACGCGCGGAAAGGTAACACATTAGTGTTCACAAACCTAAGACTGGTTTGCGACGACAGGTGTCCATGTGCTATGCGGCCCCTGTCTCGGGCCGGTCGCCCGTGCTATCGAGGCGTAGCTGTGCTGTCGCGAATGATCAATTCGGTCGGAAGCAGGACATGGCGGACCCGGGCGGTGGCACCGGTCCGCGCCCGCGTGATCGCGGCTGTCAGTGCTGCTGCAGAGGCGTGACCTTTTGCCGCCACGTCCTGGCGGACAGTGGTCAGCGCTGGTCGCATCCTCTTGGCGAGCGGATTGTCGTCGAATCCGACGACCGAGAGATCCTCAGGAACGCTGAGACCAAGCGCGTTTGCTGCTTGGACCGCGCCGTACGCGATGACGTCGCTGAAGCACAGGACCGCCGTTGGCCGATCGTCGATCTCGAGCAACATC
>JAENVT010000234.1 GCA_016650435.1 Ilumatobacteraceae bacterium | reverse complement strand
TCGCGGAGGGCATCGAGACAAAAGACGAACTAGACGCAGTCCGCCGCCTCGGTGTCCGCTACGCCCAGGGCTACTACCTCGGCCGGCCTGCCCCCCTCAATGGTCTCGACATCGACCGCCCCAAACCCCTCAAAGCACTCGTCGGCTCACCAGACATCTGCTAGCCGCGCTCCCGACGGGCCGCCCAGAACTGCCTGGTTGAGAATCTGGTTGCGACGTCGGTAGGCCACGTCCCACTGATCCAGCGCCCCGACGCGCGGTCTCCGACCCGGCGGTTGGCGACGTTTGCCTAGTCAGTCGCCGGAGGTCGCTGCTTTCGAAAAGAGTTCTTGCGAACGATCTTGCTGTCACGAACCGTGAGGAAATCACAGCCGAGGACATCGACGCGACTGCCATCGAGCAGGGTGCCGATCAGTCGCCACTTTCGCGACATCACATTGGCGGAACGGGAGGGATTTGAACCCCCGGGGCTTTGACACCCTTCCGCTTTCAAGGCGGATGCATTTGGCCGCTCTGCCACCGTTCCGGGTTCGAGACTACCGAGCGACAACTCCCGAACGAGTGTCTGCAGCCCACCCGGGGTGGCGCGAAACACTCGTCTAGGCCCCGCCGGGCCGGAAACACTCGGACGTGGTTAGGTGATCTGGTTGCGGAGGGATTCGACCCAGTCGTCGGCTTCGCGCCATCTGGCGTCGGCGTGTTCGCGGGCGGTGTGGGCGTGCTCGCCGGACGCGGGATACGAGCCGAGGAACTTGACCTTGCCCTGTTTGGCGCGCAGCGACCGCACGGCATCGGCCAGCAGTTCGTCGGCGATGTGGCCATCGGCGTAGACGATGAAGCAATAGTCGCCGAGGCCACCATCCTTGGTCGGACGTGACAACAGGTTCGACAGGTTGATGCGCCGGGCCGCGAACTCCTGCAGGATCGAGATCAGGCTGCCGGGCTCGTCGGCGCGTTGGTAGATCACCAAGCCGGTGAGGTCGTGGCCGGTTCGAGGCGGAACTCCGGTGCGCGCCACGAGCACGAACCGGGTCTGGTTGCCGGGGTGATCGGCAATGTCTTCGGCCAGCATCGCAAGGCCGTACACATCGCCCGCAATCCGCGGCGCGATCGCGGCAGAGCCGGTGCCGGCCTCCTCGCTGACCGTGCGCGCCGCCTCGGCGGTGGAATTGGCGGCACGAAGCTCGGCCTGCGGCAGCGAGGCGCGCACGAACGCATGGCATTGCGCCGTTGCCACTGGGATCGACAGCACCGTCTTCACATCTGCGAGCGTGGTGCCGGGCTTGGCCAGCAGGCAGTGCTCGATGTCGAGCACCACTTCACGTTGGATCAACAGTTCGTGACTGAACGCCAATTCGTCCTGCGTCAAGTTGACCGTGCCCTCGATCGAGTTCTCGATGGCGACGAACCCGAAATCCACCTCGCCGCTCTCGACTGCGTCGAGCACATCGGGCATCGTGCGGTACAACACGTGTTCTGCGCCAGCGAGATCAGGTTGCGACTTCAATGCCTGCTCGGTGAACGTGCCGAGCGGTCCGAGGAAGCCGACGCGGGTTGTTTGACCAATCACGTATCACAGGCTATTGGTCCGTACTCTTTCCACGGAGCGATATGTCGGCCAATGCTGAGAGTCCCACAACTGAACCCATCACCGACACCGTCACCGGTGGCGCCACGCTTGCCCGAACGTGGTATGGGCAGGTTCGGTCGGCATTCGGCAAGCCTCATATCGCCTTGATGTCAGACGTGCAGGATCCAGCGACGATCAATCATTCGTCGCAACCGATCAGCTCACTGATCGGCACAATTCCCTCGCTGCGCTTTACGACCCCCGCTCGGCTGCGCGAGCTCGCCGACGTTGCGCAACGTGAACGTGTCGACGTCGGCGAGGCGATCATCCGGCAGGGTGAATACGGCGACGACGTCTTCTTCATCCTCGACGGCACCTTCGACGTGCTGATCAGTCACTTCGGGCACACCCCCGATTTCATACGTGTACTGCGCGCCGGCGACTCGTTCGGCGAGCTCGGCGTGCTCTACGACGTGCCCCGCACCGCGACCGTTCGCTGCACTTCGCCGGGCCACATTCTGCGAATACCTGGCGAGACATTTCTCGACGCACTCGATACCGGGACCTGATCGCCGCCACAATGGGCGGGTGGACGAGGTAGCGCTGCAACAACTGATCGACGACGTGCGCAGCGGCACGCTCGATCCCGACGCTGCAGTCGCCCGCTTGCGCCGGCTACCGTTCGTCGAAGTCGGCGATGCGTTGGTCGACCATCACCGCGCCTTGCGGCAGGGCATGCCGGAAGCCGTGTACGGGCGCGGCAAGAGTGTCGACCAATGCGTCGCGATCATCGGCGAGTTGCTAGCGAACGGTGCCGGCCCGGTGTTGCTGACGCGGGCCGACGCCGTTCAACTCGAGGCTGTTGTCGATGCTTACGGCCCTGGCGAACAGGCCACCGGCGCGATTCTGTGGCGGCGCCCGGAACCGCACCGCACCGCGAAGGTGTTGGTGGCCAGTGCGGGCACTAGCGATGGGCCCATCGTCGACGAGTGCGTGCTCACCCTCCGGGCCTACGGCTTCGAACCCGATCGGCTGGCCGACATCGGCGTCTCCGGGCTGCATCGCTTGCTGGCCCACGTCGACCGGATCACCGCCGCCGATGCCGTGGTCGTGGTCGCCGGCATGGAGGGTGCCCTCGCCAGCGTGATCGGTGGCTTGACCAGCGGGCCCGTTGTCGCCGTGCCAACCAGTGTCGGCTACGGGGCGAGCCTCGACGGGATCACTGCTCTGCTAGCAATGCACGCCTCGTGCGCCAGCGGCGTCACGGTGGTCGGAATCGACAACGGGTTTGGAGCAGCGTGCGCGATCGCCAGAATGATGCAGTGACCCGAACCGCCTGGTTCCACTGCTTCGCCGGTACAGCCGGCGACATGACGATGGCGGCGTTGGTCGATGCCGGTGCTGACCCGATGGTGATCGCTGAACTCGTCGGCCGGCTCGACCTCGACGGATACGCGCTGACGTTCGAAGATGTGACGCGCTGCGGA
>JAENVT010000233.1 GCA_016650435.1 Ilumatobacteraceae bacterium | reverse complement strand
TCATCAACCACCTCACCGAGTCGCACACGTCACCGGAAGACGCCGGCCGAATTGCGGCGCGCGCTGGTGTGAAGACGCTTGTGCTCAGCCACCTCGTACCAGGCGACAGCGAGATCGCCGAAGAAAAATGGGAGGCGCGTGCCAAGACCGGCTTCGACGGCACCGTCGTCTGCGGCGTCGATCTCGATCAGTTTGCGCTGAGTTCTTCATGACCAGGTTCGTTTCAATCCCCCGACCGTCCTCAGGAGGTCCCAAATGAGTGTGCTCGACGATCTCGAGTTCATCTTCTTTCACCTGATGCCCTACGCGCCGCTACCCGACGGCTACAAGGACTACGACTCGATGTGGGTCGACTATCCCAACAGCAACTTCGATCCTGTGCAGGGCCACGAGCTCTACAAGCGCTACTGGAGCGAGCTGCTGCTCGCCGACAGGCTCGGCTACGACGGGGTGTTCGTCAACGAACACCACAACACCCAGTTCACGATGAACGCCGCGCCGAACTTGACAGCCGCTGCCATCATTCCGCATACGTCGTGTCGAATCGGCGTGTACGGCACACCCCCGAACTTCGAGTATCCGAATCGGCTCGCCGAGGAATACGCGATGCTCGACGTGATGTCGGGAGGCCGGCTCGAAGTCGCCTTCCCGCTCGGAACAGGCATGGAGTATTGGGCCAACTCGGTCAATCCGGCTACTGCTCGGGCTCGCTTTCGTGAGGGACTCGATGTGATCTTCAAGGCCTGGACACAACCCGGCCCGATCGGCTACTCGGGCGAGTTCTACAACTACCGCTACCTCAATCCGTGGCCGACGCCCTATCAGAAGCCGCACCCGCCGGCCTACATCGTCGGTTCCGGCTCGGAGGAGACCATCGAACTCGCTGCGGAACTGGGCCTCGGCTACTCCGTGGTCTTCATCCCCACAAGTGCTCAGTTGAAAGTGTTCGACAGGTACCGCGAGCGGCTGGCGCATCACGGCCACGACCTCGACGCCAAGAAGCTGACCTTCGGCGTGATGGCCTATGTCGCCGAGACCGACAAGCAGGCGGAGGAGGAGTTCATGCCGCATTGCATGTACTTCTTCGAAACAGCCCTGAAGACCACGCCGCGCTATTTGATGCCACCCGGTTATCTCACCGTCTCCGAGTTCCGCAAGCGGCTGTCGGGTCCCGATGTGCACGGCAATGCCAACTGGGACGACCTCACCGCGATCAACCGGATCGTTGCCGGCACGCCGGAAAAAGTCGCCGACTCGATCGCCCGCTGGGCTGAGGAGGCCGGCGTGTCGAGGATCTCGCTCAACTTGGCGCTCGGCGACATGCCGCATTGGAAGGTCGTCAAGAACCTGACGCTGTTCTCCGAACAAGTCATCCCGTTGCTGCGCACCAAGAAGGTCGCAGTCGTATGAACGCAACCGAAGGCTTCGACAAGCTGCGGCTGACGGTCAATGGCACCGAAACTGTGGTGTTGGCCCTGGGCGATGCCGCGGCGCCACCGCTGGTTTTCTTTCATGGTGCCGGCACGTTTCACGGATGGGAGTTCGCCAGGCCATGGGCTTCGGATTTCCGGGTGCTCATCCCACATCACCCAGGATTCGCGGAGTCGGGCGACATGGAGGGTCTACGCGAATTCGGCGACTTCGTGCTGCACTACGGCGCCCTGTTTGATCAGCTCGGATTGCACAGCGACGTCAACCTCGTAGGTCTATCGCTCGGCGGACGGCTGGCGGCGCGCTTCGCCATCAGCCAGCAGCATCGACTGCGCCGATTGGTTCTGATCGCGCCGGCAGGATTGCGGGTTCCGGAGGCGCCGATGGAGGATCTGTTCCGCATCCCACCGGAGCAGATACCCGCCATGTTGGTGAAGAACTTCGAAGTGCTGCTGCCGTGGCTGCCGACCGATCCTCACGATCTCGACTTCGCTGTCGATCGATATCGCGAGACACGCACGGTCGCAACCGTTGCGTGGGACGAGCCCTTCGACCGGGTGATCCCGCGATGGATGAAGACGATGACGGTTCCGACGATGGTGATGTGGGGCAACGATGATGCCCTCATTCCTGTCGGCCAAGCCAAGGCCTGGGCAGCGCTCGTTCCCGACAGCGACCTGCGGTTGTTCGACGATGCCGGACACCTGCTGCTCGACGAGTCACCCGCAGCGGTGGAGGCGGTGGCCGAGTTCTGCAAATGACGGCCACTGCCGCCGGTGTGCATCGGCAACCGGGGCGCCTCGAACTGCGGGCGTTCGCAGGTCTGTCGCTGGCGTCTGCCGCGATCTCGATTGATCTGATCCTGCCTGCCTTCGGTCGCATTCGTGCTGACCTTGGCCTTGCGCCCGATTCTGCGGCAACGGCCGGTCTGGTAACAGCGTTCTTCCTTGGCATGGCCGTCGGACCCATTCCGTTCGGCCTCCTTGCCGACCGCTTCGGTCGTCGATGGGTGTTGCTCTCGACCTGTGTTCTGTTCGTCGGTGGCGCTCTCGCCGCTGCGTTGGTGCCGAGCCTGCACTGGATGCTGTGGGCCCGGTTCGCGTGGGGACTCGGCGCGGCCGGACTGCGGGTGATCGCGGTCGCGACCATCCGTGACCGATTCGTCGGCGCAGACATGGCGCGCGAGATGGCCTTTGCCATGGCGGTGTTCGTCATCGTTCCGGTCATTGCGCCGGCTCTCGGTGCCGGTCTCATCAAGTTCATGCCGTGGCGAGGCACGTTCGTGATTTGCGCTGTGTTCGGCGTCGCGATCGCGCTGTGGTCATTGACCATGCCCGAGACGTTGCCGGTTGAGCGCCGCCAGCCGTTGCAGATTCGTCAGGTTGGGATAGCCACGATGGCCATTGTGCGCAGCCGCCCCGCGCTGCTCTACACACTCGCCAGCGTGTTGATATTCGGCGCGTTTTCCTCGTATCTGGCAACCTCCGAGCGGGTGATCGACGAGGTCTTTCATCGCCGCTCGTGGTTCCCGTTCGTGTTCGGCGGCACCGCTGTCTTGATGGGCATCGCCTCGATGGCAGTTGGCCGCAACGTCGAGCGCATCGGCGTCGACCGGTTGATCCGATGGACGCTGATCGTCTACTCGGCCGCCGCGGTGGCCATGTATGCCGTCAGCCGAGCCGCAGGCGGTCACCCGTCATTCTGGCCATTCATTGTGCTGCTTTCCGTCGTGCTCGTTGGTTACAACGTGCTGCTCTCCAATTTCAATTCGGCAGCGATGGTGCCGGTCGGCCATGTTGCCGCAACGGCTGCAGCGGTTTACGCGACGGTGACGACAGCGGCCGGCGCGGTGTTCGGTCAACGCCTCGACAAGGCATTTGACGGCACTGTCAACCCGTTCAGCCTGGCGTTCGCTGTGGCCGGAATCCTGTCGCTCGGCCTGGTGCTGGCACTGCGGCGATCGCCGGCCGGAGAGGTACGTTAAGTCAATGCCCAGCGCGCTTCTGTTCGATGTCGGCGAGGTGTTGATGGAGTCGAGTTGGGTCGTGCTCGACGAGCTCGAGCGCAAGACCGGTCGCCGATTTGCCGGTCGGGGAGCGATGGATCCCGCAGGCGACCCAGCATGGCAACGCTTTCTCAGCGGCGACATCGACAACGACGAATATTGGAACCAACTTTCGCAGTCGGCCGGGTATCCAGACCGCATCACGATGTGGCGGTCAATGAGCGTCGAACTGGGTGCCGGGGTGTTCGCTACGGATGCGCTGGCGTTGGTGGACGAGGCGCTGGCGGCCGGGATCCAGGTCGGGATTCTCAGCAATGACTTGTACCGGTCGGCAACGCGCGAGTGGGTCGCCAGCCGCCCGGAGTTCGACAAGTTCGAGGTGTTGGTCGACTGCACCGAATTCGGTGAACGCAAGCCTGCTCCTGGCCCGTACCTCAAGGCTGCCGCAGATTTCGGTCTGCCACCCGAGGAGATCGTGTTTCTCGACGACACGCCGTACTGCATCGAAGGGGCGCGGGCCGTTGGCATGATCGCCGTGCCGATCGATCCGTTGGCGCGCTCGCACGGTTTCGAACGGGCTCGTCGACTCGTCGGTCTCCTCCCGCCGACCACCGCCGATCAACTCGTTGCCGCAGCCGAGAGCGCATACCGCAGTCAGGATCTGTCGCAGATCATGCCGCTCCTGCATCCCGACATCGTCGTCTACTGGAACGGTCGCAAGGTTGCAGAGGGTCTCGAGGCGGCTCGCGATTTCCATACCGGGAAACTCGGCTTCGGTTCGACGGCGCGGCACGACTATCAACTCCACAAGACTCTGCGCGCCGCTGACGGTGACACGATCTGCGTCGAGTGGGAGTCGAGCTATCGAACCGACGACGGCCAACAGGTGCGCGGCGTGGCCGGCGAGTTCTGGACCATGCGGTACGGGTTGCTGATCGAGTGGCACGCGTACTATCACCAAATCAGCGACGACTTTGATGAGGGAGGCGTTCAATGACATTTCGGCTCGCGGCGATCCAAGCCGCACCCGTGTTGCTCGATAGGCAGGCTTCGACCGACAAGGCCTGCGGTCTTATAGCCAAGGCCGGTGAGATGGGGGCAACAATGGCCGCCTTCGGCGAGACCTGGCTGCCTGGTTATCCGCGCTGGGTGCATGCCCGGATCCCGTACCACAAGCGACGCGCCTTGACGGCTCGCTATCTCGGTGCCGCCGTCACGATTCCCGGACCCGAGACCGATCAGTTGTGTGCCGCGGCGCGAGATGCCGGCTGCGACGTAACGATCGGCGTTGCCGAACTCGATCCCATCTCAGCTGGCACGGTCTATTGCACCCTCCTGTTCATTTCCTCGGATGGGCAGATACTCGGTAAGCATCGCAAGCTGAAGCCGACCGACGCCGAGCGAACGGCGTGGGGCGAGGGCGACGCCTCCGGGTTGCGCCCGTATCAACGTCCGTACGCGTCGATCAGTGGGCTGAACTGTTGGGAACACAACATGGTGTTGCCCGGCTACGCGTTGATGGCCCAAGGCACGCAAGTGCATGTTGCTGCATTTCCCGGTCACGAGACCGAGCCGGCGGCGATGTCGTCGACCCGGCAACTGTTGTTGGCCCGAGCGTTTGCCTCGCAGGGCGCCGCCTATGTCGTGCTGGTCGGAGGATTGATCCATCCCGACGACATTGCCGACCCTGATCTGCGTGAAGTCATTGCCACGACGCAACCGATGAACGGCGGCAGCTACATCATCGACCCGATGGGCGAGGTGATTGCCGGTCCGGCTGAAGGCGAGGAAATTCTTGTCGCTGATGCATCGCTCGAGGCCGTTCGCTCGGCCAAGGCGATGTGCGATGTGGCCGGGCACTACTCCCGCCCCGACCTGTTGCGACTGGTGATCAATCGCCGTCCCTCGCAGCGGCTGATCGAAGAGGAACGTTCGTGACCACTGTTGTCATCACGGGTGCGGGTCGTGGTCTCGGCCTGGCACTGGCGAAGCAGCATCTCGGACGCGGCGCAACGGTGATCGGTGGGTGCCGCAACACGTCCGGTGCTCAGGAGTTGGTCGGCGCCGGAGCAGAGGTCCTGCCGCTCGACACCGGCTCAGGCGAATCGATTGCCGCGTTCGGCAAGGCGTTGGGCGATCGGCCTGTTGATGTGCTCTACAACAACGCGGGCATCGACGCCCGTGCCGTCGGAGCCGACGACGGCGCAAGGAGTGCACTCGACATCACCGAAGCCCAGTTCCGTGCAGTGATGGAAGTGAACGTGCTCGGCCCACTGTTGATGGTGCAGGCTCTGGTCGACAACCTTCGCGCTGCCAAGGGCACGATCGTGAACGTGTCGTCGCAGGTCGGATCGATCGAGGTCGCCCACCGCATTGGGCGCGACGTCTCGTACAACTCGTCGAAGGCCGCGCTCAACATGTTGACCTTGAAGCAGTCGCAGGTGTTGCGAGCCGACGGTGTCATCGTCATTGCCCTGCACCCCGGCTGGGTGCGCAGCGACATGGGCGGCCCCACCGCCACCCTCGATCCCGCCGAATCCGCCGCCGGGATCGTCACGCTGGTCGACAAGCTGTCGATCGACGACACCGGCGCCTTCTACCAATGGGACGGCTCCATCCACCCCTGGTAACGCGGGCGCCGCACGCCACGGCGAGGCCAGTCACGAAATATCCGGCACATCCGGAGATTTCGTGCCGTGCCAACGCTGAACCGGTGCCGGTGAGGCGAGTGCGCAGCTTCGGTGCAGGAGATGCGGGTCACGGTGATCTGGGCGAGCGAAGATCTGGGAGCGCGGCGCCCAGATGCGCTGAACGCGTTGCTGGAAAATGCAATGACGAAGTGTTGTCGCTCCGCACGTGCATGGTTCGGTGAGACAACACTTCGGTGGTGAACCGCGCTCCAGCCGAATGTGAACGTGCCGTAAAGCTCGCGGCTCAGCCGTAGCCGTCCGCGAAACGACTACGTCCATCGCACGATTGTAGAGTCGAGCGTTGCTCCAGCGCCGCGGGACGTGCCGCGCTAGCCGACGATGATCGAGGATGGGTCGACGGTGACCTGACTGTCGAAGTAGCTGACCTTTGGCGGCGAGCCGTACCGTGCCGCGACCCGGTCACGCCAGTCTTGGTTGTAGAGCGCTTCCGCCTTGGCACGATTTTCCCAGAGGTAGACCCCACCGGCACTCTTTCCGTCCTCGGCCAGGAGGTAGTGCTTGCGCAGCAGGCCGTCGACGTTCTGATAGCTCGGTGCACTGGCTTCGAACATGGTCCGAGCCTCGTCGGTGCTGAGCGGTGCCGGTAGGTCGAAATTCACGACGGCGACGATCATGCGCTCACCGTAGCCCGGCGTTCTGTCCACGGCTCGACGGTTTCGAGCGCGGCCGCCACCGTGATCAGGACGTCGTCCCGCCCGATCGGCGCGATCATCTGCACACCTCGCGGCAAGCCATCGTCCGGCCAACCGAGCGGCACACTGATCGCCGGCTGACCGGTGATGTTGAACGGACGGGTGAACGCGCTACCGCGTCCCGACTCGTAGCCCTTGGCATAGTCACCCAGCAGCGTCGGCGCGTTGGCGGTGGTCGGAGTCACCAGCAGATCGAAATGTTCCCACCACGATTCAGCGGCGGCACTGTGATCGATCATCAGGCTTTGCGCTGCGAGGAGATCGACGGCACTGATGCTGCGACCTGTCGACACCATTCGCCACGTCATCGCCTCCAGATCGTTCTCGCCGAGCTCCCGCCCGATCTTTGCGCTCCAGGTGTCGACCTCGACGGCCACGTTCACGGCCAGCAACGTCGCCGCGGCTTTCCACAGGGCCGGATCGGCGAGCGGCGCGGGAAACGAGATCTCCACGCTGCAGCCGAGACCCTCGAGCAGCGAGGCGCAGTGTTCAGCGGCGCTGGCATTTGCGGGGTCGACCGAGCTACCGGTGAACGCCTGGGTGCACAGCCCGACGTGCAGAGGCGGGCACGGCACACCGACCGCGGGCAGTAGCGGTCGCGATCCGGCTACCGAGATCGCGTCGAGAAGTCCAGCCGTGTCGCGTACGGAACGGGTGACAACCCCTTCGGCATTCATACCCGTTTTGGCATCCGACGCTATGCTGGCGATCGTGCGGCCGCGTGACGGCTTCAGACCGACCAGGCCGCAGTGTGCTGCTGGAATTCTGATGGATCCGGAGATGTCGTTGGCGTGCGCGGCTGCGACAAGTCGTGCGGCGACTGCAGCTGCCGATCCACCCGACGATCCGCCGGGAGTGAATTCCAACCCCCACGGATTGTGTGTCGGTCCGAATGCTTCAGGCTCGCAGGTGCCTACCGAGGCCAGCTCCGGCGTGTTTGTTCGCCCGAGCGGGATGAGCCCAGCGGCACGAAAGGCGAGTGCCAACGGCGCGTCGCTCCCGGCATGGAAGCCGATGTCGCGCAGGGCACGCATGCCCATCGTGTACGGCTCGCCCGCCTCGCGGCACCGGTAATCCTTGAACAGGAAGGGCACGCCGCGGAAGGGGCCATTGGGCAAGGCGCGTTCGGCGTCGTCGCGGGCCCGTTCGTACTGGCGGTGCACCATGACGTTGAGTTTGGGGTCGAGCTGTTCGATGCGTTCGATTGCCTGGTCGACGAGTTCGCGCGGATGCACCTCGCCGCTGCGCACCAGTTCGGCCTGCGCCGTGGCGTCGAG
>JAENVT010000232.1 GCA_016650435.1 Ilumatobacteraceae bacterium | reverse complement strand
TCGCTGGGTTCGTACAACAGCCGTCACTACATCGTCCCCCCGGCGATGGGGATCGACATCCGCATCCTCAACGGCTACTTCTTCCTGTCGCCCGTGCCGGTAGCCGATCCCTCGGATATCCCCGGTCGTGTCGAGCACTTCATGCAGCGCGCCGGGCACTACTTCGCCAATTGGGATGCGATCGAGGCCGAGTGGATCGACAAGGCCAAAGTGGTGATCGGCAAGCTCGAAGCACTGAACTTCGAGCCGCTGCCCGACATGGTCGCCCTGGAAATCGTCACCGGTCATGCCGGTCGCAGCAACGTCTACGACCTGCAGCACACCTACCACGAACTGGTCGACCTCTCCCTCGAGCTGTGGCAGTTGCACTTCGAGATGCTCAACCTCGGCTACGCGGCATACCTCGATTACTTCGGATTCTGCAAGCAGGTCTTCCCCAACATCCCCGATCTCTCGATCGCCAAGATGGTCGCCGGCATCGACGTCGACCTGTTCCGCCCCGACGAGGAGTTGCGCCGCCTGGCTCGGCTCGCGGTGGACAAGGGCCTCGGCGACACGTTGTGCGAAGGGACTGTGGACCAGGCACTCGCCGCAGTGGAGAGCACGGCCGGCGGCAAGGAGTGGTTGGCTGAGTACGCGACAGCGCAGTACCCATGGTTCAACTACTCGAACGGCACCGGCTTCTACCACACCGATGCCGTGTGGGCGGAGCGTCTCGACATCCCGTTCTCGTTCATGCGCGGCTACATCCGCAAGCTGCAGGCGGGGGAGGAGATCGACACTCCGCAAGAGGCAGTGATCGCCGAGCGCGACCGCGTTGCCTCCGAGTACATCGATCTGCTCGACGGCGACGACAAGGCCAACTTCGAGGCCAAGCTCGGTCTCAGCCGCACCGTGTTCCACTACGTCGAGAACCACAACTTCTACGTCGAGCACTGGGGCATCAGTGTGATGTGGCGCAAGATGCGCGAGCTGTCGAACGTGTTCATCAAGGAAGGCTTCTGGGGCGACGCCGACGACATCTTCATGTTGAAGCGCGACGAGATCCCGACGGCCATCAGCGACATGACCTTCGCGTGGTCCGCGGGCGTTGCGCCGCGTGGTCCGTCGTACTGGCCGGACGTCGTTGCCAAGCGCCGATCGATCATGGCGGCATGTCAGGCGTGGGATGCACCGCCCGCACTCGGCGCGCCTCCCGACGTCGTGACCGAGCCGTTCACGATCATGCTGTGGGGGATCACCAGCGACTCGATCCAGAAGTGGCTCGGTGGTGTCAGCGCCGATGGCGGTCTCAGCGGGTTCGCGGCGTCGCCTGGCGTCGTCGAAGGCATTGCCCGCGTGCTGACCAGCGCCGAGCAGGTGTCCGAGATCCAAGACGGCGAGATCTTGGTTGCGCCGGTCACCTCACCGTCGTGGGCTCCCATCTTCCGACGGATCGGCGCGACGGTGACCGACTCCGGAGGGATGATGAGCCACGCCGCCATCGTCTGTCGCGAGTACGGCCTACCGGCCGTTACCGGCACGGCGTTCGCGACCAAATCGATCAAGACCGGTATGCGGTTGCGCGTCGACGGTGACAACGGCGTGGTGACGATCCTGGACTAACCCCGCGATGAGAGATGAGCCGTCCGGCACCGCACATTCCTCATTGCACGGGTTAGCTGACGCTGGTTGAGACGAACGAGCTGACCAGGTCGACCCAGCGGTTCCACAGCTGCGGCGGATAGTCATGGCCCATTCCTTCGATGGCTTCGAATCGCGCCTCCGGAATCAGTTCGGCAGTGCGACGGCCACCACTGATGTCGATCAGGGTGTCGCAGTCGCCGTGCATGACCAACGACGGCGTCGTCACCTCGCGAAGTCGATCGGCACGCGGAGCCGACGCGCCGACGGCACGGAATTGGCGTCCGGTTCCCGATGGATGGAAGCTGCGGTCGAAGGCGCGCTCGGCGTCGCGCCGCCATCTAGCTTCGTCGGCAAACGCCGGGCTGCCCCAGACGCGCAGGCCGGCAATGTGATTGGCAATGTACGACTCGCGATCAGTCGCTGGTGGCGCGGTCAACAAGGCGAACGCCTCGGGTGTGGATTCGCCATACCCAGGTTCGCCGGTGCGTGACATCACCGATGTCATCGACAGCAATCGGTCTGGATGGTGGATCGCCAGGACCTGGACGATCATCCCACCCATCGACAGGCCCATCACGTGTGCACGCTCGACACCCTCGGCGTCGAGCACGGCGATTGCGTCGGCCGCCATGTCGGAGAGGTTGTACGTGGCGCCGTTCGCGTCGACGGGAGCGTCGTCGAACTTGGTCGACAGTCCGATATCACGATTGTCGAAGCGCACGACACGCAGCCCGCGGGCAGCGAACATCTCGCACCAGTCCTCGTGGTAGTTGATGCATTGACTGCCAAGGCCATTGACCAACAGCAGTGTTGGATCGGCGGTTTCGCCGAACGACTCGTAGAAGATCTCGCAGTTCCCGTTCATTGCCGTGGCCATGCCGCGACGGTATCTCATGCACGTGTTCCGTCGGCGGGAACGGTGGCGTTGCTGGTTTGAGGTGGCGCTGATCAACTCGTCGGCGTGATGTCCGCATTGCCTCTCAAGCATCTTCTGCTCGATTTCGGCGGCCCGGTACTGCTGACGCCATTCGAACTCGTTGACAAAGCGGCGGAAACATTGGGCCCGTGGTCGTGGCGCGGCCCGTTCGACACCAGTACCGACCCGGAGTACATCAGTTGGCAGGCCGGTCAGATCACCGAGCGCCAGTACTGGTCGATCCGCGGCGAGCCGTACGGTCTCGACCTACACGGATTGATGCGACATTTCTACGAACCGGCGGGCGACTACCTGGTGCGCCCGCAGATGGCCGACCTCATCATCCGGCAACGGGCAGCGGGTCGAGTCGTCGGCGTGTTGACCAACGACTTGGACGCGTTCCACGGGCCCGAGTGGAAGAACGGCATCTCCGTGATCTGCCAATTCGATTTCATCGTCGATGGCTCCATCACCGGCTACTTGAAGCCGGATCCGCGCGCCTTCCGCCTGGCGCTCGACGCGTTCGGCAGCCCAGAGCCCGCTGAAGTCGTTTTCGTCGACGACCAGCAGATCAACCTGCGAGGCGCCGAGGCCGTTGGCCTCACCACGGTGCATTTCGATCCGACCGATCCAGCGGGTTCCTTCGAACGGATCGAAGCCGCCTTGGCGTGAGCAGGCCTACTTCGGAAAGGTAACGGTGACGACGCGCTCTTCGGTGCCACGCAAGACAGTCAGAATGAGCGTTTCGCTAGCGGCCCCCAAAGCGATGTGCAGGGATTCGATGGATGTCAGGGGAGTGTCGGCGGCCGCAACCAACAGGTCGCCCTCGGCGATGCCGGCAGCAGCGGCCGGACCGTCCTCCTCGACACCGCGCACCAGCAACCCGTCGCGCGGTGGCAGGCCGACGGACGCACGCAGCTTCGCCGCTACTTCGGGCGGGGCCAGCGCGATACCAAGGCGGGGACGCACGACCGACTTGCCGGCGGCAAGATCATCGATGGTGGAGCGCAACGAGGCATCGATGGGGCGAGCGACGTAGAACCCGCGACCGATGCGGTGGGTGTTCAACCCGACGACGCGCCCGTTGGCATCGGTGACGGGTCCACCGGACGATCCGCGGACGAGCGGTGCCGTGTGCTCGACGCCGCCATGGACCTGCCGGCCACGCGGACCGTCGAAGGCCAGGTCGACCGCCGACACCATGCCGAATGAGACCCGCGGCCGATGACCGCCTCTGCTGAGGGCGAAGACCACATCGCCGGCCTCGGGCTGTTGCTCGGCCCACGTCGCCGGTGTGACCGAGCCCGTGTCGACCTCCAGAACAACGAGATCGCCGTCTTCGTCCGCGCCTGTGACGGAGCCCTGCTCGGCGCGGCCGTCGGCAAACGTCACCAACGTGGTGCGATCGCGCAGGTTGTGCGCATTGGTCAGCACCTTGCCCGATGAGATCACGAGACCGCTGCCGCGACCATCTTGGCCGATGCTGACAACCGCATCGCCGAGCGTGGCGAGGACTGAACGGGCGGTGGTGGAGAGATTGTCGATGACAGACATTTGGGTGCGCTCCTCGCTTGCCGACTTACTAGCTAGACACTAGTAACTACTGAACTAGAAGTAAGCTACCAGGATGTCGGCAAACCTTTCTCACGCCCTCGAAGTTTTGGGCGACCGGTGGACGCTGCAAGTTGTCGCTGGTCTGCTCGATGGCCCGCGACGCTTCGGCGAACTGGCGGAATCGCTGGACGGGATCGCACCCAACGTGCTCACGAATCGCCTTCGTCAGCTCGAGCGTCAGGGCCTCGTCGTTGCCACCCCCTACAGCCAACGACCGGTCCGCCTGGCGTACGCGCTCAGCGACAGCGGGCGCGAGTTGGCCGGCGCGATCTCATTGTTGTCGGCGTGGGGAGCCCGCCAGACCGGCAGCACCGAGGGGCCAGTACACAGCTCGTGCGGCACGGCGTTGGAGTCGGTGCTGTATTGCCCGACCTGCGAGCGACCCGCCGAAAGTGGCGCCTCCGAGCTCGTGCGCTGGATGTAAGAGCCGACGTCTACGATTCACGCATGGCAACCGGTCTTCGGCTCGAGGTAGCCCACGCCGTGCTGTACGTGCACAACGTCGCCGACATGATCGAGTTCTACACAAACACGCTTGGTTTCGAGGTGACTGATCGCGGGCCACTCGGCCGCGACGAGATCGTGTTCCTATCGCAGAACGTCAACGACCATCATCAAATCGCGTTCATCACTGGTCGCGACGAACCACAACCATCGACCAGCATGAATCACGTCGCATTTCGTTCGACTGGCACTCTTGACGACCTGAGGGCGTTGAAGAACACACTTGCGGACGACGATCGGGTCACCGAGATCGTCCCCTTGACTCACGGGAACGCATGGTCGGTGTACTTCCGCGACCCCGAGTTCAACGGCGTCGAGGTGTTCATCGACACGCCGTGGCACGTGCGTCAACCGCAGGGCGAACCACTCGACCTCGACAAGTCAAACGACGAGATCGTCGAAGCGACCGCCGCCCACTTCTCGTCGGAACCCGAGTTCGGTCCAATCGACGACTTCTACGGCCGTCGCGCCGAGCACCTCGGCCACCGCAGAGTTGAGCGCTAGACCACGCTCATGATGTAGGCGGTGTCCATGTACTCGTGCAGGTGGCAGACCTTGTCGTCCTTGATCTCGATGACCCACGCATACCGATTGTGGTAGTGGTTGCCGTTACTCAATTCGCCGATTGCCTCGGTCTCGGCACCGACGATGTCGCCCGATCCGAACGTCCGCTTCACGTGGATCTTTGGGTCACCCGGCTCGAACATGCCGCGGACGGGCTTCAGGAACTTGTCGATCACGGCGTCGCCGCCCGACGTCAGACCCGCACCGGGTACCGCGGTCGACATCACTTCCCACGAGCCCTCAGGGTGAATCAGCTTCCGGAGTGCTTCGAGATCGCCAGAGCTCAATGTCGCGAAGAACTCCAATACCAGATCTTCGTTGCGTGTCGTCATCGGCGCATGATCGCAGGTGGTGTTAACGGAAGCCGAGCTCGGGCAAGCTGCTGGTGGTCTTCCTTGCGCGATTGCACTGGCGAGCGCAATCTGCTCGTGTGCGGCCAGCTGTGTGCAAGATGAGTTTCAGCATCCTTTCGACAGCATTCGCAGTCGCGTCCGGTTGCGCAACTGCGCCATCGCCCGTCGATCTGTGAGAGCGACTAAAGGCGCGGATCGTTTGTTTGCGCGCACAGAAACGGCGATCACCGAAAATTGGTGCGTCGTCGCGACTCAGGAGTCAGGCTCCCAGCAGCTGGGCGCGTAGTTCGCGTTTGACGAACTTGCCGTTGGCGTTGCGCGGGATTTGCTCGGTGAGGAACCAGATCGACGACGGGATCTTGTACTTGGCGATTCGTGACGCAAGAAACTCGCGCAGTTCGTCCTCAGTGAGGGTCGCGTCAGGATGCAGC
>JAENVT010000231.1 GCA_016650435.1 Ilumatobacteraceae bacterium | reverse complement strand
TCGACAACGGAGCCGGTCTTGTACACCGGAACGATGTCGACCAACTCGGGATGCACCCACGAGCAGTGCAGGCACTCCTGGTAGTTCTCGACGAGGATCTTCCAGTTGGCGTGCACATCCGTAGAGGTGACGACAGCCGTGCGCAAGTCACCGAGGTGCAGATGTTCGAACAGCGCCACCGAGTCCATTCCGACCGCGAACGAGTCGATGAACGGCAGAGGTTCAGCCGCGAGGTTGACGAACACAAAGCCATGCCAGACCTCGCACGCGATGCTCCACAGCGAAAGCGCACCGCGGTCGACTTCGTCGGCGGCGACGTGTGGGGTGCCGATCAGCCTGCCGTCGAGTGAATACGTCCAAGCGTGATACGGACACGTGATTCCGGCCTTCGACCCAGGCCCGCTCTCCTCGCACAGCCGCGCTCCTCGATGACGACAGACGTTGGCGTGGGCGTGCAACTGACCGTCGCGGTCCTTGAGCAGCAGCACGCTTTCGCCGGCGATGTCGGTGACGAATCGGTCGCCGGGGGCGATTCGGTCATCGCGGCACACGTAGAACCACGACTTGTGGAAGATGTGCTCGCGCTCGCTGGCGTACACCTCCTCGGAGACGTATTCGCGTCCGGTGAGCGTTGGGATGAGCTGACTCTGTGTCATGACGACCGGCTCAGCTGTAGCCGCCGGCGGCGTACTCGTGTGAGTGGCCGTCTGCACTGGACCTGACCAGCGAGGCGAATCGACGAACGTTGTCGCAGAAACGATCCACGTCGACGTCGGTGTGCATCGGCGAGATCGTCCATTGCTCGCTCTTGCCCCATGGCGCCATGAACACGCCGCCGTTGTGTTGAACCAGGAAGTGCAGATGGCTGAGACCGGTGTCCATCGCCAAGAACTCGCGACAGTTGCGAGCCGGGGTCTCGTTGAAGACCAGTGAACCCTTGAAGGCGAATGCGTACCCGTAGGCAGGAACACCGTGCTGCGTCAAGATGTCGATCGACCGGTCGAACATGGCCTGCGAACGTGCTGCGGCTTGGCCATAGGCCTCGTCGGTGAGCACCTCTGTCAGCATGGCCCGCGCTGCGGCCATGGTCATCGGGTTGCCGTTGAACGTGCCGACCTGGTCGTACCGGCCGTCACTGATCGCCGACATCACCTCGTGAGTGCCGCCGATCGCACCGCATGGCAGACCACCGCCAAGCGCCTTCGCAAGACAGACGATGTCGGGAGTGACGCCGAACAATCCAGTTACTCCCCCAGGATGAACACTGAGGCCGGTCTTGACTTCGTCGAAGGTCAGCAGTACGCCGTATTGGCGAGTCAGCCGACGAACGCCGGCGAGGTAGTCGGGTTGCGGCGGGATGATGCCGGCGTTCATCATCATCGGCTCCATGATCATGCCGGCGATGGAACCCTTGTTGGCCTGCAACACGCGCTCGAGCGCGGCGAGATCGTTGAACGGGACGAGATGGACGAGATCGGCCATCGCCTGCGGGATGCCTGCAGACGCGACTCGAAACGGATCGTCGGCAGGCCCGAGCAGGTCGAGGCTGCGCCACTGCGACACCATCACCGAGTCGTGGTGGCCGTGATACGAGCCCTCGATCTTGATGATCTGATCGCGACCGGTGACAGCGCGCATCAGGTGTATGGCATCCATTGTGGCCTCGGTGCCGGAGTTGTTGAATCGCCACAACGGCAGACCGAACCGACGCGACAACTCACTGGCGACGACGATGGAGTCGTCGGTCGGCTGGGCGA
Source organism: Ilumatobacteraceae bacterium (assembly GCA_016650435.1). Next base: position 10,640 of record JAENVT010000231.1, on the reverse strand, counting down.
AGTGCGTGCCCTGGGTGACGCGGCGCTGCACTGCCTCGACGATGGAGGGGTTGGCATGACCGGCGGTCATCACTCCATAGCCACCGTGCAGGTCGACGTATTCAGTGCCGTCGACGTCCCAGATCTTCGAACCGCTACCGTGGCTGACCCAAACTGCCGCCGGCCGCGAGATCATCCAGTTCGATGTCGCTCCGCCGGCCAGCACCTGGCTGGCTTCCTCGCTGCGGGCAAGCGATTGGGGCATTCTGGCCAGGAACCGCCGTTCCTCTTCGTCGATCAACGAATCGATGGTTACAGCGTTGCTTTCGATGACGGCCACTGCGGCCTCTCCTTGTTCGATTTTTGGTTTCAGGTACTGGCTCCGCCACTCAGGCGGCGGTCACTGACTGACGAGTCAGTGATACTGACTGACGAGTTTACAACATCCGGCTGACCCGCGTACACCGAGAGGTGGGCGTGCGTTTCGACCTACAGCGGAGACAGCGGCAATACTGTGGTCAATGACCACAGAGAGTGCGTTTGTGGGAGTGGTGGAACGCATGCGACGCGACACCGCCGACCGCAACCCTGCTTCGCGTGCGCAGCACGAACGTGCCCGCGCCGTGCTTCCAGGAGGAACCACGCGCACGATCCTGCACCACGCGCCCTTCCCGCTGACGTTTGTGAGCGGCGAAGGTGGAAACCTCACGGACGCCGACGGACACACCTATGTCGATCTCGTGGGTGATTACACCGCCGGTCTCTTGGGCCACAGCGAAAAGCGTGTGCACGCCGCTGTCGCCGAAGCGTTGGCGACCAACACGAGCGTCGGCGGAGTCCATCCTGCCGAGATCCGTTTCGCCGAGTTGGTGTGCAACCGTTTCGGACATCAGCGTGTCAGGTTCACGAACTCTGGTACCGAAGCGAACCTGATGGCCATCACGTTGTCGCGAGTCGTCACCGGCCGCTCGATGATCATGGTGATGTATGGCGGATATCACGGCGGCGTCTTCTACTATTCGCACGGCAACGCTCCATGGAACGTGCCGTTCCCAACAATCGTCGCCCCATATAACGATCTTGAGACATGCGAAGAGTTGATCAACGAATACGCACTCGATCTCGCCGCAGTCATCGTCGAGCCGATGCTCGGCTCGGGTTGCGTGCCCGCCGACGCCCGCTTCCTCAGTGGGTTGGCCAACGCAACGCAACAGGCCGGTGCGATCCTGATAACCGACGAAGTGATGACATCTCGACACGGTCCGCGTGGTCTTGCCGATCTTTTGGGCGTGCGACCTGATATCGCCACGTACGGCAAGTACTTCGCCGGTGGATTCTCGTTCGGTGCGTTTGCCGGTCGCGCTGATCTACTCGATCACTTCGACGCGACGAAGCCTGATTCGATCCCGCATGCCGGCACCTTCAACAACAACATCGCCACGATGTCGGCCGGCTGTGTCGTGCTTTCAGAAATTTTCACGTCCGACACCGCGATCACGCTGACCGCCCGCGGCGAAGACCTGCGGGCCCGGATCGACGACGTGCTGCATCAGCACAAGCTGCCGTTGACCATCACCGGATTCGGCTCGATGAACGCAGTGCACGCGCTCCCTCATCGCCCGCAGAACGGTAGCGATCTATTGGAACGCGATCCGGTCCTTCAGGAAGCGTTGTTCCTGTCACTGCTGCATCGTGGCGTGTACACGGCGCCGCGCGGCAGCCTCAATCTCGGCTTGGCAATCACCGAATGGGATCTCGATCACTACCTCAACGCGCTCGACGATTCGCTGGGTGAGCTGTCCGAGATGGTGTAGAAAAGGTCCATTGCGGTGCGGCCCTCGTCGACGCCTCGTTGTTCGAAGCGTGTGATCGGCCGCCACGACGGCCGCTCGATGGGGCCGCCATTCAGAACGGTATGAGCGTCGCACACCTGTCGCATCTGTGTTGCGTAGTCCGCTGAGTCGGTCGCCAGATGCAGCGTGCCGCCGGCGCGCAGCAACCCGACCAATCGAGCGACGACATCCGAGCGAATGAGCCGCCGGCCGCGTTGCTGTCGCTTCGACCACGGGTCGGGGAAGAAAACGCGAATCGAGGCAAGGGAGTGACGCGGAATCCGACCCATGAAATCGAGCACATCACCGTCGACGACTCGGATGTTGCGCAGTCCGCGACCCTCGATTGCTTCAAGAACGGCTGCCACTCCCGGGGTATGCACATCGATGCCGATGACGTGCTCGTGCGGACGTATCTCAGCGACTTCGATCAGCGCCTCGCCGTTACCGAAGCCGATGTCGAGCACCACGTCGCCAACTGCGCCGAAGACCTCATCCATCGACAACTGCGCCCCCTCGGCGGCAATTCCCCACCGCTTCATGGCCCGGTCGTAGGCCACGATTCGCGACGCCGAAAGTCCCCGTCGGCGCGGCTTGAACGAGCGCTGCGGAGGATGCGTCACTTCTGCTGAAATCGACACGGGACGATGATGGTACCCGCGGCAAACGTGCAAGGCTGAAGGCATGGCGTGGTTAGTCACAGAAGGTCGAGTGCTGGCCTCCTGCGAGTCGGTGTCGCAGCGACGTGACAAGGGTCGCGGACTTCTCGGCCGCGATGGAATCGAAGGCGCGCTGGTCCTGTCCGGCTGCCGATGGGTACACACCATCGGGATGCGCTTCGCCCTCGACGTCGCGTATGTCGACGAGAACGGAATCGTTGTCAAGACCGTGCACATGCGCCGCCACCGAGTCGGCGCGCCGGTGTGGCGAGCACGGTGGGTGATCGAGGCCCAAGAAGGCGCCTTCGGGCGCTGGGGATTGCGCGTCGGCGACGTCGTGGAGTTACGTGAATGACCGGCACACTCGTTCTCGTGGCGACGCCCATCGGAAACCTCGGCGATCTCTCGCCGCGGGCCGTTGCGACGTTGCAACAGTCATCGCTGATCCTGTGCGAAGACACGCGTCATTCGGGCAAGCTGCTGTCTCATGCCGGCATCAGCGGAGTACGGATGGCCGTGTGCAACGAGCACACCGAGGCCGACCGCGGACGCGAGGTGCTGTCGCTGCTCGACGCTGGAGAAACGGTCACGTTGATCACCGATGCAGGCACGCCCGGAATCTCCGATCCGGGTTCGCGGATCGTGCGAGTCGTGCTCGATGCCGGTCACACCGTCTCGGCCGTACCAGGCCCGGCTGCGTTCGTCATGGCTTTGGTCATCAGTGGATTCGACACCACGCGCTTCGTGTTCGAGGGGTTTCTGCCCCGATCTGGTCGCGAGCGCACAACGCGGCTTGCCGCAGTTGCCGCCGAGCCGCGCACGTCGGTGGTGTACGAGGCCCCACATCGCGTCGAGCGCACCGTCATCGACCTTCGCGCGGCATGCGGCGGTGATCGCTCGGTCGCTGTAGCACGAGAACTGACCAAGATCTATGAGTCAGTGTGGCGCGGTTCGCTCGACGACGCCGTGGCACACCTTGGCGCGATGGCACCGCGTGGCGAATACGTCATCGTGTTGCAGGGGGCGCCGCCGCGTAGCGAGGTCACCGATGCCGAGATACGGTCTGCTCTCCACCTAGCACTCGCAGGGCACAGTCGCAAGGATGCGGTTGAAGCTGTGGTTGGCCAACTCGATGTTCCCAAACGCCGCGTCTACGACCTTGCACTTGCAGAAGGGCGCCATGTCTGAAGCGACACCAACCGAACCAACACAAAACGAACCCCCCCGAATCGAATCGGCACCACCCGAGCTCCGGCCGTACGTGTCGACGGGGCCGAGTGCGGCGTTCTTCGACCTCGACCGCACCCTCATCAGCGGATCCAGCGCGTTCGTGCTCGGTGTCGCAGCGTGGCGCGCCGGACTCGTGCCGCCCGGTCAGTTCGGCAGAGACGCCGTCGGCGCCGTGGCGTTCCGATTCAGCGGCGCCAGCGACGACACCTCCAACGGGGTTCGCGACCGCATCCTCGGTGCCGTGAAGGGCATCCGTGTCGACGATCTCGTCGCGCTCAACGCCGAGATCGTGCCGAAGTTGCTGGCCAAGGTCCGTCCCGAGGCACAGGCGCTCGTCGACCGACACCGTCACGCCGGGCGGGCCACGTACATCGTCTCGGCTTCACCGGTCGAGCTGGTCGAACCGTTGGCCAAGGCGCTGGGCATGACCGCAGGGATCGGCACCGTCAGCGAGATCCTCGACGGCGTGTACACCGGCGAACTCGCCGGCCCGTTCTGCTACGGCCCTGGCAAGGTCGAGGCGATCATCGATCTGGCGAAGTGGGAGAACTTCGATCTCGGCCAGTGCTACGCCTATAGCGATTCGGCCAGCGACCTGCCGATGATGGAAGCCGTCGGGCATCCCGTCGCCGTCAACCCCGACGCAAAGCTCGAGCGCATCGCCCATCACAACGGCTGGCCGATTGTCGTGTTCAGCAAGCGAACGAAAGCGGTCGTGAGGCGCACCACAAAAACGCTTGGCACTGTCGGCGTGGCAGCAGCCGGGTTCGCGGCCGGCACTCGATATGCCGGCCGATTTGCACGAGGACGCGTCTTCGGCTTCCGGCGTTGAGGCATAGGCACCCAGAGGGGGAAAGTCGGTTGCCGCGACAGTCGCCATCCGGCGTATCCTTCAAGACGTGAGAACACCGACTCGAACCCGACGAATGCGCACCGGCTTCTAACCCAGCCGCCGTTCGCCATTCTTCGAAAGGATTCAGTCGTGAGCAACTACTTCCTCACCACACCTATTTACTACGTCACGGCAAAGCCACATCTCGGCCACGCCTACACCACCATCGTCGGCGATGCCATCGCCCGCTGGCACCGCTTGCTCGGCGAGAACGTGCACTTCCTCACCGGCACCGACGAGCATGGCCAGAAGGTGCAACAGGCTGCGGAGGCCGCCGGCCAGTCGCCGCAGGACTTCACCGACTCCATCGCCCCCCTATACGAGCAGGCGTGGCAGCAGCTGAACATCTCCAACGACGATTTCATCCGCACAACGGAGCAGCGCCACAAGATCGGCGTCGCCGAGCTGTTGCAGCGTTGCTACGACGCCGGCGACATCGAGCTCGACCTGTACAAGGGCAAGTACTGCATTGCCTGCGAGGAGTACTACACCGACGACGAGCTCGATCCCGGCGACTTGTGCCGCATCCATCACCTGCCCGTCGAGAACGTCGAGGAGGAGAACTACTTTTTCCGCCTCAGCCGTTTCCAGGACCGCTTGCTCGATTGGTACGCGGCTCATCCCGGCGCGATCGTGCCCGAGTTCCGCGGCAACGAGGCCCTCGGTTTGATCCGCGGCGGCTTGCGCGACTTCTCCGTCAGCCGCACCAGCATCACGTGGGGCATCCCGCTTCCGTGGGACGACAAGCACGTTGCCTACGTCTGGTTCGACGCCCTTGCCAACTACCTCACTGCGGTCGGATTCGGAAGCGACCCCGAGCGATTCGACCAGTGGTGGCCAGCCCATCACCTGATCGGCAAAGACATCGTCCGCCATCACTGCGTGTACTGGCCGGCAATGCTGATCAGCGCCGGCATCGAACCCCCGGCCGGATGGTCGGTCGGCGGCTGGTTGCTGAGCGGCGGCGAGAAGATGAGCAAGACCACCGGCAACGTCGTCAACCCGCTCGACCTTGTGACGGACGTGGGCGTCGACGGCTTTCGCTACTACATCCTCGCCGAGACCCCATACGGCAACGACGGCGACTTCACCTACGAGGGCTTGATCGCCCGTTACAACTCAGATCTCGCCAACAACCTCGGCAACTTGCTGGCGAGGGTGGCCACAGTCGTCGCCACAAAATGCGATGGCGTCGGGCCTGCACCGCGCCCCGATTCACCATTGGCCGCGGCGGCCGCCTCGGCGTACGCGGTCACCGCCGCGGCGTGGGCAGAATCCGCGCCCAGCCGCGCCCTCGATGCAACGTGGAGTCTGATCCGCGCCACGAACTCGCACCTCGAAGCCAACGAGCCATGGAAGGCCGAGCCCGGCGCAGAGGTCGACGCGATCATGGGAGATGCCCTCGAGGCATTGAGAATCGTGGCGATCTTGGCCTCACCGGCGATTCCCGAAACATGCCAGACGGTGTGGGAGCGGCTCGGCCTCACCGGCCGGGTCGACGACCAACGCCTGCCCGCGGCCGCCGAATGGGGCGGCTACCCCGGTGGACTAAGGGTGACCAAGGGCGAGTCGTTGTTCCCACGCAAGGCGGTTTGAACCGCTTGGACTACACCGACAGCCACTGCCACCTCTACGACACGCGAGGGGTAGCTGTCGACGAGGTGATCGCCGCGGCCCGCGCCGCGGGGGTCACCACGATGATCAACGTCGGTTGCGACGCGGCGACGACCGAACAGGCGATTGCCGTCGCCGCGACCCACGAAGACATCTTCGCCACGGCGGGTTTGCATCCGCACGAAGCCAAGCACGGCGTCGACACGATCCTGCCGTACCTCGACGATCCCAACGTCATCGCCATCGGTGAATGCGGGCTCGACTACTTCTACGACCACTCGCCGCGACCCGAGCAACGGCTGGCCTTCGCGGCACAGATCCAACTGGCCCACGAACGGTCACTGCCGCTGGTCATTCACACCCGCGATGCGTGGGAAGAAACCTTCGACATCCTCGATGCGGAAGGCACGCCGGAACGGACCATCTTCCACTGCTTCACGGGTGGACCCGACGAGGCTCGGCAATGCCTGCAGCGCGGGGCTTACCTGTCGTTCAGTGGCATCGTCACGTTCAAAACCGCGACGGATTTGCACGAAGCGGCGCGCCTGTGCCCGATCGAGCGAATGCTCGCCGAGACCGACAGTCCGTACCTTGCCCCGGTCCCATACCGCGGCAAACCGAATCGACCGGCATACGTCACCCACGTCGTGCAGGCCCTCGCCGACCTGCGAGGTGCACCCCTCGACGAGGTTCGCGCCGCTACCGTGGCCAACGCATGCCTTGCGTTCCCCGGCATTCGTCCGTAGCCTTTTCCACGTCCCCCGGACGGCAAACCCCACAATGAACTCCTACGACCGACGTCGCCTAGTACTCGCCTCCATCTTCACGGTGGCAGCGCTCCCGGCGCTGTGGATCATCAACCGCGACGATGCAGGCTCTGCGGCGCCCGCGTTGGGTGCGGCCGGGGTAGCGCAAGTCGGCGCCAATCAGGCTCCGTCGACATCGACATACACGCCCGACGCGCCGATCTTTCTCAACGGCCCGCCGTCGGCTGCGCATCCCGCCGTCGTTGACATCATCATTCCGCCAGGCCCGAGCTCGACCGAGGCGACGGGCAGGGCAAGCTTCCGGCGCTACGCAGACCCCAACAAGAAACCGTGCACGACCGCCTTGGCGCCGTGGGGCTCGACGCTGACGGTGACCAATACCGACAACGGCCAGACCACCACCTGTTTGAACAGCATCAGCACACCACTTCCGGCTGGCGTCGACATCGTGCTGCACACCGACGTGTTCGCCTTGATCAGCGATCTCGCCGACGCACCCGTGCCCGTGCGCATCAGCTGGTAGGCGTGCATTCGCGCAGCGACATCGGGGCGCTGCTCAGCGAACATGGCCTGGCCCCGCGGCGTGATCTCGGCCAGAACTTCGTCGTGGATGCCAACATCGTTCGCAAGATCGCCCGCCTCGCCGACGTCGGGCCAGGCGATCATGTCGTCGAGATCGGCGCGGGACTCGGTTCGTTGACGATGGCGCTCGCCGAGACGGGCGCGACGATCACCGCGATCGAGGTCGACCATGGCGTCGCCGCTGTGTTGCGAACGGTCGTCGCCGACCTGCCGAACGTCACTGTGGTCGAGGACGACGCGCTGCGGATCGATTGGAAGACGACGCTGGCTGCTGCGCCCCGATGGGTGCTCGTGGCCAACCTTCCCTACAACGTGGCGACACCGTTGGTGTGCGATCTTTTGGACCTCGTTCCGGCCGTCGAGCGAATGCTGGTGATGGTTCAGCGCGAAGTCGCCGATCGATTGTGTGCCGCGGCCGGCTCCGAGGCGTACGGCGCCGTCAGCGTGAAGGTTGCCTATTGGGCGACTTCGCGAATCGCCGGCACGGTGCCTGCAAGCGTCTTCCTTCCGAGGCCGAAAGTGGAATCGGCGTTGGCCGACATTCGCCGCCGGCCGTCACCAGCAGTCGATGTGGCGCCTGAACCTCTGTTCCGATTGGTTCGAACCGCGTTCGGACAGCGGCGCAAGATGTTGCGCCGTTCGTTGGCTGAGGTCGTCGAGCCTGAGGTGTTCGCGGCCGCAGGCATCGATGCCCAACGACGACCCGAGGAGCTCGACGTGGTCGAGTGGGGTGCGCTGGCCAGCGCATGGCTGGCGGCCAAGTGAGTGCCATCGTGGTGAAGGCGCCCGCCAAACTCACCTTGAGCCTGCGCATCGTCAGACTGCGCGCGGATGGATACCACCTCATCGATGCCGAGATGGTCACAGTCGATTGGCACGACACCCTGACGATCGACCCGTCGTCGACTGGAATCTCTGCCGATGGGCCCTATGCCACGGGTCTGCCACTGGGTCGGGCGAACCTCGTCAGCAAGGCCCTTCGACATCTCGGTCGGACGGCGGCCGTGCACATTCACAAGACGCTCCCACTTGGTGGCGGGCTCGGTGGCGGATCCGCTGATGCCGCTGCAGTCCTGCGATGGGCGGGTTATGAAGATTTCGCCGGCGCGGCGAGCCTCGGTGCCGACGTGGCCTTCTGTCTCGTGGGTGGTCGGGCTCGCGTTCGTGGCATCGGCGAGCTGGTCGAGCCGTTGCCGTTCGAACCGATCGATGTCACGTTGGTCGTGCCACCGATGTCGGTCAGCAGCCCGCGCGTGTACGTGGCGTGGGATCATCTCGGCGGGCCGCGTAGCGATGGAGACAACGACCTCGAGTCCGCTGCGATTGACGCCTTCCCGGAATTGGCCGTCTGGCGGGATCGCATTCGTGAGGCTGCCGGACTCGCGCCGACACTGGCCGGAAGCGGTGCGACATGGTTCGTTCGCGGTCATCACGATCTCGACTCAGCGCTGCCCGATGCGGTCGTGGTTCGCACGACCACCGTCCCCTCAACAGGAAACGACCTCTAGACGCGAAACGACCGCCCGCGTGCTGCGGACGGCCAGTGTCGAGATCCAGCGGGTCACTTACCGCGTTGGCGCTGGTGCCGGGTACGGCGAAGCATCTTCTTGTGCTTCTTCTTGCGCATTCTCTTGCGGCGTTTCTTGATCAGCGAACCCATAGCTCGTGAGACGCTACCGGCCAGCGGGGTCGGACCCAACGCGTGTTTCATCGAACGATGAGCCGACCTTCGCAATCCACTCGTGCCGGTTCATCACCCAGCGACAGTCGATTCCAACTTCGCCGGGCGAGGTGACAGCGTCCAGCGTCTCTCCTGCGAACGTGTATCCCAGGCTCCTAGGCACGCCGGCGCTGGCGATGTTGGCCTTGTCGTGATGGATCTCGACTCGCTCGATGTCGGGCACCGTGAACGCCACGTTGGTCAGGGAGGCTGCGATCTCTGTGGCGAAACCCTTCCTGGTGTGATCGCCGTGTACCCAGTAGCCGATCTCGAGAACACCGGGACCTCGCCGTCGATGAAGGCCGGTCGAGCCAACAACGGCGCCGTCGAGGAACGCGCCGATGACCGCGTCGCCACCGCCTTCCCATTCGATCCGCCATTGATCGATCAGCGCCACTCGATCGGCAAGACTCACGGGTTCCGCCGATATCCATGGCATCCACGGGCGCAGATGTTCAAGACTCGCAGTGATCGCGCCCGACAGATCCGCGGCATCGGCCGCGACCCAGCGCCGCAACGTCAGTCGAGCCGATGGAATTGTGTCGGGCAGTCGTTCCACCTCCTCATTCTCACCTTTTCGTCGGGCTCGGGCCGGCCTGATTTGTGAATCGGGAACGGTCGAGCTCGGGGCCGACCAACGTTCTGACGGTGGATGTCACCCTTCGTTGAACTGGGCACGCCCAGAACGCTACGTACTGTTCCGGGGCTGCCCGGTTTGTCCGGGGAGACCCCGATGGATCGATCATGACTACCGGTCCACCCTCGGCGCGTGCTCGATGATGCACGGCCACGTGATCGACCATCGATCAGGGATGCGTCTTGTCGAGGCGAAGTCGGTCACCGATTCGTTGAACTTCCATTGCAAAGTCGAACAGGTCGACGCGCGTCGCGTAGGCGATGTCCTGTGGGTGGAAGTATCCATAACGCACGGCCAGCGTTCGCCGCGCTTCATCCGACGAGGCGACCAACCGGCTGGTTCGATCGGCGTCCAAGTCTTCGCCGAGACGAGCCCTCTCGATCAGTTCGGCCGTGGCGAGGTCGTCGCCTCCATCCATGTCGGGGTTGTCGACGAAGTTTCCGGTGATGACATAGGTCGGCGCCCCTAGTCCACTGGATCGGACCGCGGCAGCGGTCGCCGACGCGCACACCAGGCTCGCGCACCACAGGCGCGTGGCCGACCGGGCAGCGACGACTCCCCTCGTGCCGGCCGAGGTCCGCTGTACGAGGACGCGCCCGTCGAGGTCGGCTGCGGCGACTTCGACCGGTGAGTTCGACAGATCGAACCCGGGTGGGCGGCGACCGCGATCCTCGCCCATTGCGAGCACATCGGGGTCGGCCGCTTTGGCTGTCAGTGCTTCGTCGATC
>JAENVT010000230.1 GCA_016650435.1 Ilumatobacteraceae bacterium | reverse complement strand
TGCTTCGCCGGTACAGCCGGCGACATGACGATGGCGGCGTTGGTCGATGCCGGTGCTGACCCGATGGTGATCGCTGAACTCGTCGGCCGGCTCGACCTCGACGGATACGCGCTGACGTTCGAAGATGTGACGCGCTGCGGAGTGGCCGCTACCCAAGCTCACGTTGTGGTTCTCGCCGACGACCACGATCATTATCACCCGCATGATCATCAACACGGCGAGCATCAGCACGGCGAAGATCAGCATGGTCACCATCGCGGGTACCGGGCGATCAGCGAATTGATCGACGCCGCCGATCTGCCCGAGCGTGTGCGTGACCGTGCCCAACGAACCTTCGGCCTGCTTGCCGATGTGGAAGGAACCATGCACCGCATGCCTGCCGACGAAGTGGAGTTCCACGAGGTTGGGTCTGTCGACGCAATCGTCGACATCGTCGGCACCTGTGCCGCGCTGGAGTCGTTGGGCGTCGAACGCATCGTGTGCAGCTCGATCACCGTCGGCGAGGGCACGGTTCTGGCCGCTCATGGTCAGCTGCCAAATCCTGCGCCGGCGGTCACCGAACTGCTTGCCCGCCGCAACGCGCCGAGCCGGGGAATCGACGACCGCAAGGAGTTGGCGACACCAACCGGCGTTGCGTTGATGTGCGCGCTCGCCGACGAATTCGGCCCGATGCCCGCGATCAACGTGACCTCGGTCGGCTATGGCGCGGGCAGCGCCGACATTCCCGGGCGTCCCAACGTCGTTCAGGTGGTGATCGGAGACGCGGCGTCAGCCAGCGCAATACCGGAGCCCGGCCAGGACGTGCAGCTGCTCGAGACCAACGTCGACGACGCCACCGGCGAGGTCATCGCCCACACGATTGCCTCCCTGATCGCCGCAGGAGCGCACGATGCGTGGGCGTCGCCGATCGTGATGAAAAAGGGTCGACCGGCGCACACCGTGCACGTTCTCTGCGACCCTTCGGCAACGCAGTTGATCGGGGCGTTGCTGCTGCGCGAGACCGGCTCGCTGGGTCTTCGCGGCACAGCGCTGCGGCGGTGGCCGCAACAGCGCACCGAACGCGAAGTCGTCGTTGATGGTCACAAGGTTCGTGCCAAGGTGGCGCTCGGCCGGGTGAAGGTCGAGTACGACGACGCCGCGGCTGCAGCGAGCGCGCTCGGCCGCCCATTGCGCGAGGTCTTGGCTCAGGCTGCCGCGCTTGCAGAACGCGACGTCCAATGATCCAGCCGTTCGTCGATTCCGGATTCGTTCGCACGCACCCCGAAGCCGTGCTGGCCGACGTTCGCTGGTACCTCGACGGCCGCGATGGCCGTGCGGCATTCGAGGCCGGTCATATCACCGGGGCGGTATGGGTCGATCTCGACGACCAGCTCGCTCGGCACGATCAGCCCGTCACCGAAGGCCGTCATCCATTTCCTACTCCGGCGAGCTTCGCGGCAGCGATGGGTTCGCTGGGCATCGCCAACAACTCACTCGTGGTTGCGTACGACGACACCGGCGGGCTGACAGCCGGGCGCTTTGCAGTGATGTTGCGAATGATCGGCTGCGATGCTGCGGTGCTCGCCGGCGGGCTCGAGGCGTGGACCGGCGCGCTCGAAACGGGCCCGGCGCCTACACCGGCACCCGTCGAGTTCACCGCCACCGATTGGCCGACCGATCGCCTGGCGTCGGCCGAGGAGGTCGAGCAGATCATCGCTGCCGGCGGCACGGCGATCGATGCTCGCTCGCACGAACGATTCCTCGGCGAGGTCACCCAAATCGACAAGCGCGCCGGCCACATACCTGGCTCGCGTAGCGCTCCGTGGTCGGAGGTCCTCGACAGTCGCGGCACACCCCGATCAGCCGGCGAGCTGCGCGATCACTACAAAGGTCTCGGAATCGACGATCAGCATGAAGTCGTCGCCTACTGCGGATCTGGCGTCAGCGCCTGCATGAACGTCCTGGCCATGGAACAAGCCGGTCTGGCGGCGCCAAAGCTGTACGTGGCCAGCTGGTCGGGTTGGTCCGCCGACCCGAACCGTGAGGCCGCAACCGGTGAGTGACCCTCTTGCCCAACCGGCCCAACCCGTCGAGCCTGCCCACCCGATGACTGAAGAAGGACTCGACGTTCTCTACGACCTGCGCCGGCGCCGCAAACGCCGTCGCCTCGGCGACATCGAATGGTTCGACGCCGCGTACCGTGTCTATCTCGTCGCCCTATTCGGCGGTGGCACGGTGCTGTGGATCAGCAGTTCGATCAGCGACACCGACGCGTCTCCTCACGCTGTGGCCAACATCGCCAAGAACGGACCGGCACTGATCGGAATGATCACGGTGTTGGCATTCCTGGCCGCGTTGCGCAGCGGAGCCCAAGGCGGCCCGCTGGCACTCGAAGCGCCCGACGTCGCTTTCGTGATGCTGTCCCCCGTCGACCGAATGCGCGCTCTGTTGCGCCCGGTCACCCAGCGAGCCCGCAGCGCGGCGTCGATGGGCGCCGCCTTCGGTGCCATCGTCGGACAGTTGGCGGGCCGTCGACTTCCCGGCACCCCGGTCGGCTGGGCTGCCAGCGGCGCGGCCTTCGGGATATCCACCGCGCTGTTGTGGGCGGGCACCGCCCTCATCGCCCACGCGATCCGGCTGCCGCTGTGGATCGCCACGTCACTCGGCTTTGCCGGCGTCGCCTGGCAGGGCGCTGCGCTGGCGTGGCACATACCCGGCCCGGCGAACGCTGACGGGAGCTTGGCCATGTGGGGTTGGCGTCAACACCCCATCGATCTGGCTGCACCACTAGTCGCCGTCATCGTCTTGCTCGTCGGAATCAGCATGTTGCAACAGACGTCGCTCGACGCCCTCGCCCGACGCAGCAGCCTGGTCGCACAGCTGCGCTTCGCCGTCACCATGCAGGACCTGCGAACCGTCATCCTGCTGCGCCGGCAACTCAATCAAGAGCAGACGCGGGGCACGCCATGGATCAGGGTTCCACGCTGGATCAGCCATCCGATCCCGCGCAGAGGCATCGCCAGCGTCGCTCGTTTCCCCGCGACCCGCCTTGTACGCATGATCGTGTTTGCGGCAATGGCCGGTGTGTTTCAGGCGATGGCCATTCGCGGCACGACCCCGGCGATCATCGGCACGGCGTTGATGCTGTTCGTGCTTGGTCTCGAAGTGATGGAGCCGTTGTCGCAGGAAGTCGATCAGCCCGATCGCACCGACAGCTTGCCGATCGAACGCGGGGAGCTTCTGGTTCGCCATCTGCTCGCACCGGCGATCGCTCTTGTCCCTTTCGCGGCTGTCGCCGCTGCAGCCGCGGTCGCGGTCCTCGGTACATCGCGTGCGATCGCGCCCGCAGCAATCCTGGCGCTGCCCACGATCCTGGCCGGCGCCGCAGGCGGAGTTGTCAGCATCGTGCGCGATGCCCCCGATCCCACCAAGAGCACAGCCCAAGCCTTCGTCCCACCAGAGATGGCCGGAATATCCAGTGCGATGCGGGTCGGCCTGCCGATCCTGGTCAGTGCGCTCGCCGCCGCCACGGTCCTGCTGGTTCGCCGCGCCGAACAACTGGGCACGTCGACCACCGGCGCCGCCCTACGCGGCGCGATCGGCGCATTGCTGTTGACGTTCTTGATCAGCTACTGGGTGCGGAAACGGGATCAATGGCGTCGCAAGTTCAGGCAGTTCATGTCCGAAGGACAGTCCTACACCAAGCAACAGCGGAGCACACCGGCATGACCGAACTGGCGACTCGCCAACTGACCAAATCCTATGGCGAGCGACCCGCACTGGAGCCAGTGACTCTGAACATCGATTCCGGTGCAAAGGTTGCCCTCGTCGGCCACAACGGAAGTGGCAAGACGACGCTGATGAAGATGGCCGCCGGCCTGCTCGAACCCACCGATGGCAGCGTCAAGATCGGTCGACATGACGCGGGCTCACAAATGGCCCGTCGAATGCTGTCGTGGCTCAGCGACACGCCGACGTTCTACGACGATCTGTCGTTGTGGGAGCACCTCGAATTCGTCGCTCGACTGCATGGCGTCATCAACTGGCAGGAACACGCCGAGGAGCTTCTCGAGCAGATCGGCCTCACACCGCGCCGCGACGACATCCCGACGACGTTCAGCCGCGGGCTGCGCCAAAAGGCGGCAATCACCTTGGCATTCATCCGACCGTTCACGTTGATGCTTGTCGACGAACCGTTTGTCGGTCTCGACGAACCCGGCAAACAGGCGCTCCTGCGGTTGTTCGACGACGTATCGCAACGCGGTGCAACCCTGGTGATCGCCACGCATGAATTGAGCTTCGTCAAACAGGTCAGCCGGCTGTTGGCATTGCGCGACGGGGCATTGGTCTACGACGGGGCGCCTGCCGATACCGACGTGCACGCTCTCGTATTGCCGCAGTGACCCGGACCTGCGAAAAGTCGCCACCAACCTCTGACCCGGTGTGATCGCAACTGCCATCGCGGACACTACGCTCTCGGTCCATGCAGGAATTCGAATCGATCAGCGCCTCGTCCTACGATCCCTCGGCTCTCGCCACCAAGCTCACCGCCAAGGCTGCGGACGGCTGGTCGGTCGTTGCCATTGTCCCCACGGGTGGCGACGTCACGGCGTTCGTATCTCGCGAAAAGACCGGCACCGACGAGTCGCCGAAGCCGACCGAGACCAGCGAGCCGGCCATGCCGACCACCGAGGAAGAGGCTTCGTCGCTCGTACTGCCCGCCGAAACAGAGCCAGCAAACGAGCCCGATCCCGAACCGAAGCCAGATCCGGAGCCAGAGGCTGTCAGCGAGCCATCGGGGTGGGCAATCGCCCCCGAGCCGGCGACGCCGTCGACACCTTCGGCATCGAGTCCTGAGCCCACCGAGACGCAGCCTGCAGTGACCGTCCAGCCGGGGGCCAGCTACCAACCGGCGGCAACCCCCAGCTACGAACCCGCCGCGCCGACGGCAGCTTCACCGGCACCGGCAGCAGCAACACCCGAACCCGCTGCCGCCCCGGCAGTTCCCGCAGGTTGGTATGCCGACCCGGCAGGTCGCTTCGAACTGCGGTACTGGGATGGCAGTACCTGGACCGAGCATGTTTCTCGCTCGGGTCAGCAGTTCACCGACCCGCCTGTCGCCTGACTGATACTTCCTCGGTTGCGACAGACTTCACCGCGCCACTGACGCGACGGCGAAGCCCGATCGTCAGCAACGCTCACTAGCCTCGATTCGAATGCGCGCTACATCGATCGGCCACGCCGGCATCTTGATCGAGACTGTCGACGGGTCGATCCTGTGCGATCCATGGTTCGTTCCCGCATTCTTCGGATCGTGGTTCGTGTTCCCGCGCAACGATCAGTTGTCGGAAGAGCTGATGCAACGGATCGAGCATCCGACCTACTTGTACATCTCACATCTGCACGCCGATCACCTCGACGAACCGTGGCTTGCCGATCACGTCGACCGCAGCACGACCGTGCTCGTGCCCGGATATCCGACGCGGGAGTTGGAGCGCCGGATCCGCGCCCTCGGCTTCGACACCATCATCCGCACCACCGATGGTGAGGAGTTGGCACTCGGTCCCGATCTGCGAATCGCCATTCATGTCGAGACCAGCATCACCGACGGCCCGGGCGGCGACTCCGCACTGGTCGTCAGCGACGGCACTGGTCGGCTGCTGAATCAGAACGATTGCCGTACCGACGACCTCGACGCGCTGCGCGCCCACGGACCAATCGATCTGCACTGGCTGCAATTCAGCGGAGCCATTTGGTACCCGATGGTCTACGACGAACCGTTGCAACGCATGCGCGAACTGGTCGATGCCAAGGTTGCCAGTCAATTCGCCAGAGCGATGCGATACGTCAAGGCAATCGGGGCGACGTCGGTTGTACCGAGCGCGGGTCCGCCGGCGTTTCTCGATCCCGAGCTGTTCCGCCTCAACGTGATCACCGGCGACGAGCTGAGCATCTTCCCCGATCAGCGCAGCTTCATGAACCGCCTCGCGGCAGCCGGGCATCGCGGTGTGCTGGCCATCCCCGGCACGACGATCGACTTCACCACGGACTCGATCGCCGTGACGCATCCGATCTCCGATGCTGCCGTGGAGGCGATCTTCGACGACAAGAACGAATACCTCCACCAGTACCAAGCCGACTGGATGCCATGGCTTACCGACATGCACCGAAGTTGGAATCCACCGAGCACCGATCTGGTCGGCACGTTGCGAGCATGGTGGGAGCCGCTGATGGCGATGGCCCCGGCGTTGCGGACCGGCATCGGCGATCGCTGCGTGCTGCACGCCGGCGATCTCGTGTTGATCATCGATTTTCCCAACGGCCAGGTGCGCGAGTTCGCCGGCGAGCAACACGCCTTTCGATTCGACATTCAGCGCGAGCTGATCGAGACCGTCGTCGCGCAGCGCTCCGTCGACTGGAGCAACGCCTTGTTCCTGTCATTGCGGTTTCGGGCGTGGCGCGCCGGCCCGTTCAACGAATACCTCTACAACTTCTTCAAGTCGCTGTCGCCCGAGCGGATGCGCCGCGCCGAGTCAGAGGCCAGGCGCCGGCTCGATCCGTTGCGCAGCGATTTGGCCGGCGAGATACGGATCGGCGACTACATCGTCGAGCGGCTGTGCCCGCACCGCCAGGCCGATCTCAGCGTTTTCGGCGAGATCGAAGATGGCACGCTGGTCTGCACGCTGCACGGCTGGCGATTCGATCTCGAGACCGGTCGCTGCTTCACCGCCGACGATCGCCGGCTACGAATCCGTCGGGCAGAAAACTGACTCAAGGACGGCCACTCGTCAGCCGATAATCGGTCATGGGACGTAATCGGGGATTCTTCTACGGCATCGATAACGATTGGCAGAACGTCCTCGAAGACTGGCTTTCGCTGATCGTGCCGGACGGCGGACAGCAGCTGGATCTGAGCATCATTGACGCTGCCACTGAAGTTGTCGACACTCTTCGTACTCGCCGGCGCGGACTGCGCGGCTCATTGCGCCGATTGGGCAACACCCTTGGAGATCTCGGTTGGCAGCTCGAGCAACTCAACAACTGGCTGTACGCGCTGTCGGCCCTGACCAAGGGGTCGCGGCGAACTGAATTGCGCTCGTTCGAGTCGTTGGCCGCGTTCGCCGAGGGCTGGGCCGAGCGATATGTGCGCGGCGGGCATTCCGGTGTGTGCACCGACGCCGTCACCGGTGTCGGCACACCAACAGTTCTACGGCTTCGCCTGAAGGAGATCTACCAGCACTGCCGGGCATTCGGCATTGCACCGAACGACGCCTATTGCTTCGTGGTCGTCAATGCCAGCACCGATGACCTGGCCCCATTCGAACGCGACGCAGTGATGATCACCACGGCAGGCGTCGTCGGCGACATCTTTCACTCCGGTGAGACGATCATCCGTCATCGCAGTCGGGTGATCGTGCTGGCCAGCAAGTCGGATACCACACGACGTTCGACCGAGGCGCTGACCGAAGCCCTGCAGGCTGCCCCCGTCACCCGCTCGGTCGAACTGGTCGTATGGAACGACGAGATTCCGACATCGATCGTCGAGCTCGATCGCCAGCTTCGCCAATTGGTTGGTTGAAGTTCCCTAGCTGTGCACCCACACGACGATGTGCAACGGCATCAGGTTTTGATCCCAGATGAAGTCCATCGCTGCCGTGCTGAGACGAACGCAACCATGTGACGCCGGATGGTTGGGCACGCTGGTCATACCGTGGACGGCGATCCCACCGACGAAGTACTTCGGCCGATAGATCTGGCCGAGGTCGCCATCCCACCAACCTTCCGGACGCTCGCGGGTGGTGTGAAAGAGACCTTCAGGTGTGACT
>JAENVT010000229.1 GCA_016650435.1 Ilumatobacteraceae bacterium | reverse complement strand
CCGTCGGCCCGCTGCAACGTGACCGGTGGCTTACTCACATGGGCGCCGCTGTCGCCGAATGCGCTCCGACTGCGGCGATTGCCGAGCGGTTGATGGCCTACTTCGTGCCGACGGCCGAGCAGATGCGCAACGACACCGGCTTGCCGATCTCGTCGCCTGCTCAGCGCGGCGCTTGAAGCGGGCCGAGCGCGTAACACGCCACAGCGCTGGCCGCCGCGGCGTTCAGCGAATCCACTCCAACGACCATCGGGATTCTGGCGCAGAGCGTGCTGGCGGCGAGCGATTCGGCCGAGAGGCCGGACCGTTCCGACCCGATCACGATGGCCATCTTTGCGGTGATCGAAATCGCGCCGATGTCGCTTGCGTCCTCCGCGGGAGTAAGTGCGCACACGGTGAATCCATGCTCGGTAAGGCTGCGGAGTTCAGCCGGAAGATCTGTACTTCGTGCTGCAGGGAAGCCGATCGCTTGGCCCATGGACACGCGCAGTGATCGACGCGACAGCGGATCGGCACTGGTGTAGTCGAAGATCATTCCGTCCCAGCCGAGAGCAATTGCGTTGCGAACGATCGAACCGACGTTGATCGGGTTGTCGACCGCCTCGACCACGACAAGTCGCGTCGCCTGCTGTCGGAGCCTTTCCACGCTGATGCGCGGCGGTCGCTCGAAGATCGCGACGACTCCTTGCGGTACACCGAGTTGCGTGACCATTGCCCGCACGCGGTCGCCACCGGAGTAGATCGGGACGCCGTCGGGGATCCGATCAATGATTGAAGGAGGTCTGGCCGCGTCGACGAGAACCGACACCGCAGCGCATCCGGCATCGAGCGCGCGCTCCACGACGAGGTCACCCTCTGCCATGAACAACCCATCGCCGTCATCGTCACGCCGCTGCCGCCTGCTGGCGAGTCCACGTTCGTTGCGACGAAAGCCGACCAGCCGCGGATCGTCGGCGTCGTCGATCAGGATCACGTCAGTGCTGAACCGTGGTCACGTCAGTAGTGCCACGGGAATGCGCTCCAGTCGGGCTCGCGCTTGTCGATGAACGACGAACGGCCCTCCTCGGCTTCATCGCTGGCGTACGCGAGGCGCGTTGCTTCACCGGCGAAGACTTGTTGACCGACCAGACCATCGTCGATCAGGTTGAACGAGAACTTCAGCATCCGCTGCGCCGTCGGGCTCTTGCCGTTGATCTCGCCGGCCCATTGCAGCGCCGTTGATTCGAGCTCGTCGTGGGGGACAACAGCGTTGACCATCCCCATGCGATGGGCGTCGGCCGCGGAGTATTCACGACCGAGGAAGAAGATCTCGCGGGCGAACTTCTGGCCGACCTGGCGTGCGAGGTAGGCGCTGCCGAATCCGCCATCGAAGCTCGCTACGTCGGCGTCGGTCTGCTTGAACTTGGCGTGCTCGGCACTCGCCAGCGTGAGGTCACAGACGACATGCAGGCTGTGCCCGCCGCCCGCCGCCCAACCCGGCACGACGCAGACGACGATCTTGGGCATGAATCGGATCAACCGCTGCACCTCAAGGATGTGTAGCCGTCCCGCCCGCCCGGGCTCGATCGACTCGCGCCCCTGGTCGGCGGCGTACTTGTAGCCGTCGCGGCCGCGGATTCGTTGGTCGCCGCCGCTGCAGAACGCCCATCCACCGTCTTTCGGGGACGGACCGTTGCCGGTCAGCAGCACACATCCGACATCCGTTGTCATCCTGGCGTGATCGAGCGCCGCGTAGAGCTGGTCGACCGTGCGTGGCCGGAAGGCGTTGCGAACCTCGGGCCGGTTGAACGCGATACGGACCGTGCCTTGGTCGACTGCGCGGTGGTAGGTGATGTCGTCGAACGCGAAGTCCGGTACCTCGCGCCATGCTGCCGGGTCGAACAGATCGGAGACCATGGACCCCATTGTGCTGTATCGGGCACTGCTACGTTCAGCCCGTGACCGGCTTGCAGGTATTGAGCGTTCCGGGAATTCCCGAGATCGTCGAGGGAACTGATCTGGCTGCAACGATCGCCGACGCCGCGGCGGCTGCGGGCGTGTCGCTAGAAGATGGCGACATCGTCGTGGTGACGTCGAAGATCGTTTCCAAAGCCGAGGGTCGTGTCATCGAACTCGCCGACGTCGAGCCCTCGCCGTTCGCGATCGAATGGTCGACCACATGGGACAAGGATGCACGGGTGACCGAAGTGGTGCTGCGCGAGGCGAAGCGCATCGTCCGCCAAGTCGGGCCTGTGCTGATCACCGAAACCCAGCACGGATTCGTCTGCGCCAACAGCGGCGTCGACCAGTCCTCCAGCGGTGCTCACGGTCGGCTGGTGGTGCTGCCGGTGGATCCCGACGCGTCGGCTCGAAGAATACGCGCCGACCTCGCCCAGTTCGGTG
Organism: Ilumatobacteraceae bacterium; assembly: GCA_016650435.1. The sequence goes on along the minus strand of JAENVT010000229.1, from coordinate 5,525 downwards.
TCGACGTCGCCGTCATCATCTCCGACACATTCGGCCGGGCGTGGCGCGAAGGTCAGACTGACATCGCGATCGGCGTCGCCGGCATGCAGCCGATCTACAGCTACATCGGCCAGTTCGATCCGCACGGTCACGAGTTCAAGGTGCAGGCGGTCTGTCTCGCCGACGAGTTGGCGGGCGCAGCTGAGTTGGTCAAGGGAAACATCTCGCGCATGCCCGTCGGTGTGATCCGGGGTTATGCGTGGGAGGCCGACGACACCGCGACGATCGCCACGGTACTGCGCGACCAGAGCCGGGATCTGTTCAGATAGGGACATGCCACAACAGATACGCGTCGAGCGGACGATTCATGCCGATGCGGGTGAGCTGTACGACCTCGTCAGCGATCTGCCACGAATGGGGGAGTGGTCGCCGGAGAACACCGGCGGCAGGTGGGTCAACGGTGCCGCAGGTCCGGTGGTCGGTGCGCGATTCAAGGGCACGAATCAGTCGGGTTGGCACAAGTGGAAGACCGACGTCGTGGTGACCGGCGCGGAACGCGGCGAGCGTTTCAGCTTTGACGTGACATTGGGGCCATTCAAGATCGCCAACTGGGAATATCGGTTCCAACAAGACGGTGCCAGGACCACCGTGATCGAGACGTGGACCGATCACCGCGTGCCGGGAGTCGGCAAGGTTGCCAGCTTTTTCGTTGGTGTGCGCAACCGTCCGGGCCGCAACCGCGACAACATGGAAGCGACGCTGGCCAGGCTGGCTTCGGCGGTGGAGGTGTGACTACTTGGCGATGAGCGAATACTCGACCGCGACATCGGCGGCGAGTGCAGCATTGCGCGTGACCAGGGAGATGTTGGCCCGCAGACTACGGCCGCCCGTCTGATCGACGATCCTCGACAGCAGGAATGGCGTGACCGCCTGGCCAGTGATCCCTTGAGCGGACAGCTCGGCAAGTGCCTCGACGATCACGCCGTCGATCTCCGCTGCTGGTATCTCCTCGTCGACGGGGATCGGATTGGCGATGCACACGCCGCGGCTCAAATGAAGTTCTCGCCACGTCGCGTCGAGAACTGCCGCAGCCTGCTTGGCATCGTCGACCCGGCGTGGTGAGGGTTGCCCGCTCGACCGGCTGTAGAAGGCTGGAAACTCGTCGCTGTCGAACACAACAACGGGAACGCCGACGGTCTCGAGGTACTCCAGTGTCAGCGCGATGTCGAGTATCGACTTGACCCCGGCGCACACCACGGCCACCGGAGTGGCGGCCAACTGGGTGAGGTCGGCGGAGATGTCGAACGTCGTCGACGCGCCGCGGTGCACCCCACCGACACCGCCGGTGGCGAAGACACGGACCCCCGCAAGCGCGGCCAGGTGCATCGTGGCAGCAACGGTCGTAGCACCAGTGGCTCCGGTGGCCACGAGCCACGGCAGGTCGCGTGTGGTTGCTTTGTGCACGTCGGCCCTCGTGGCCAGCAACTCGATTTCGGCGCGGTCGACACCGACCCGGCATACGCCGTCCACGACCGCGATGGTTGCTGGCGTGGCACCGTGCGCACGCACGATCGACTCGACAGCACACGCCATCTCGACGTTTTGCGGGTAGGGCATGCCGTGGCTGATGATCGTCGACTCCAGTGCGACGACCGGCTGGCCGGCTCTGACGGCATCGACGACTTCGTTGCTGATGCGGACGGTCATCGAGAGTTGGCCTTTTCGTCGCCGCCGCACGCAGTTGCCAACATCAAGCCGGCTGCTGCCAGGCGCGTCGTTTTCACACATCCTCCTCACCGCCACCTTACGGGTACCTTCCGATTGACAGCCGATTGGGCCACACTGTTCGTCGATGAATGTGGAACCCGACGAACTCATCCGATTGGACCGTGACGGCTCGATCGCCACGATCTGGCTGAACCGGCCAGACAAGCGCAATGCGATGAGCCACGCAATGTGGGTGCGACTGGAGCACCTCGCATTGCAGCTCGGCTCCGATCGCGACGTGCGGGTCGTGGTGTTGCGTGGCTCCGGCCAGCACTTCTGCGCCGGTGCCGACATCACCGAGTTGAACGTGACGCGCCTCGATGACGAGCGATCGTTTTCGCAGGTGGTCAACGCCGCCGAACTGGCGCTGGCGAATCTGCCGAAACCGACGGTGGCGTTCATCACCGGCGATTGCATCGGGGGCGGTGCCTCCTTGGCGATCGACTGCGATCTCCGCATCGCCACGACCGACGCCCGGTTCGGCATTACTCCGGCCAAGCTCGGCATCGTCTATCCCGCTGCGGCCCTGGAGCGAGCCACACACCTGCTCGGCCCTGCCGTCACCAAGCGATTGCTGTTCACGGGAGAAATGATCGGTGCCAGCGACGCCCTCGGTGTAGGCCTTGTCGACGAGGTCGTCGATGCCGCGAATAGCGGGGAGCGGCTTGCTACGTTGACCGCCGTGCTCGCCGCCCGCTCGTTGTTGACACAGGCGTCGACCAAGTCGATGGTTGCAGAGATTGCTGCACACGGTCAGGTCCCGCAGGCCGTGCAGAACCACTGGACCGATGTCGCCGCGGGTGCGCCCGACCTCGCAGAAGGCGTTGCCGCGTTCGTCGAGAAGCGGTCGCCGCGCTTCACGTGGTCCGGGCCCGATGGCAACTAGGACGGCGCGGCGCGTCGACAATGCGCTGCCATGGCCAGCGATAGCGCTCGCCGCACTGGCAATCGTCTTCTTCGCTCTCCCGCTTGTCGGGCTCGTGGACCGCGCCCCGTGGAGCGACGTGACATCGATCCTCGGCCGCGCCGGCGTTCGCCAGGCGGCGAAGTTGTCGATCATCTGCAGCGTGTGTGCAACAGCGCTGTCGGTGCTGCTCGGCCTCCCACTGGCCTGGCTCTTGGCGCGGCGTAGGTTCGCCGGCCAATCAATCGTTCGTGCGCTCTGCATGCTGTCGATGGTGCTGCCACCTGTGGTCGGCGGCGTCGCGTTGCTGTTCGCACTCGGCCCGGCCGGGCTGGTGGGTCAGTGGCTCGCCAGGTGGTTCGACGTTCGCCTGCCGTTCACAACAGCGGGTGTCGTCATCGCCCAGACCTTCGTGGCCATGCCGTTCTTCGTTGTCACCGTCGAGGCGGCGCTGCGGCGCACCGATGCCAGCCACGACGACACGGCGCGCACGCTCGGGGCCAGCGGCTGGTACTCGTTTCGTCGGGTCACGTTGCCCGGCGTTCGTTCAGCACTGATTGCCGGCGCGGTGCTGTCGTGGGCTCGAGCGTTCGGCGAGTTCGGGGCCACGATCACATTCGCCGGCAGCCTTCCGGGCAAGACGCAAACCCTGCCGCTGTCGGTGTACCGCGCGCTCGGCACCGACCCACATCAAGCACTCGTGCTCGCTCTGCTGATGGTCGGCATTTCCTTCGCGGTCCTCGTTGCCCTCCGCGGCAGGTGGCTGGGCGGGGGAGAGCCGACCTTGTGACACTGCGGGCCCACATCGTGGTCGCCCACGGATCGTTGAGCTTGGACATGTGGCTCAACGCTGCGCCCGGCGAAGTCGTGGCTCTGCTCGGCCCGGATGACGCCGGCAAGACCACGATCTTGCGTTGCATCGCCGGGCTGATGGCGATCGACCGCGGCTCGATCGAAGTTCGCGGTGAGATCGTCGACGATCCATCGGCGAACGTTTTTGTACCCTCGGCGCAACGGTCGGCGGGGGTGATGTCGCATCAGCATCAGTTGTTCCCGCACATGTCGGTGCTCGAGAACGTGGCATTTGGTCTGCGGGCGCGTGGTGTCGACAAGTCGGCGGCGCGCCAAGAGGCCCGGCACTGGTTGCGCAGGGTTGCCTACGATGGAATCGAGCGGTCACGACCCGAGCAGTTGTCCGACGCCCAGACACGACGAGTCGCCCTTGCAAGGGCCCTCGCGTGCGAGCCGAACCTGTTGCTGCTCGACGATCCGTTGGGAGCATTGGACCCTGCGACGCAGGTCGAGATCCGTCGCGAGCTGCGAAGACATCTTGCCGAGTTCAGGGGCTCTGCGGTCCTTGTCACGCACAACCCGATCGACGCGTTCCTCCTCGCCGACCGCGTCGTCATCGTCGAGAACGGTCACGTCGTTCAGGACGGGACGTTCGCCGCGATCGCCACCCATCCTCGGTCCACCTACGTGGCCGAACTGGTAGGACTCAACTTGCTGCCAGGGTCGATGATGGGCGGTGTCTTTGCGGTCGACGGTGGCGCGACCCTGGTCGTCGCTGCCGTCGACATCGACGGGCCGGCGATCGCTGTGATCCGTCCGCAGGCCGTTTCGTTGCATGCCACCAAGCCACAAGGCGGCCACCGCAACGCTTGGATGGCGGCTGTGATCGATATCGACCGTCGCGCCGAGCGGGTGCGTGTTCGCCTGCAGGGCCCCGTCCAGCTGACTGCTGAAATCACCGCTTCCGTAGCAGATGCATTGGGCATCAAAGTCGGTCGCGAGCTGTGGGCCTCGGTGATGGCCACCGACATCGCGATCACCCTCAATTGAGGACCGCAGCGCACCGATTGGGCGCGGTCTGGCAAGATCTCGGGATGCCAGGGATCTCGGACGTTGCGACGTGACACAGGTGATCGAAAAGGTCGGCGTGGTGGGCTGTGGGTTGATGGGATCAGGTATCGCCGAGGTCGCTGCTCGTGCAGGACTCGAGGTGACTGTCACGGAAAGCTCGCCGTCGGCCGCCGAAGCGGGAATGGCGCGGGTCGCCAACTCGCTGAAGCGGGCGGTCGCATCGGGACGGTTGTCAGACGCCGACCATGACGCCGCGTGGGCGCGGCTCGCCTTCGGCCACCAACTCGATGCACTCACTGACTGCGACCTCGTGATCGAGGCTGTTGCCGAGGAGGAGGCGATGAAGATCGACGTCTTCGGCCAGCTCGACGCGCTGTGCAAGCCGGAGGCCGTTCTGGCATCGAACACATCGAGCATCCCGATCATGAAGCTCGCTCGGGCAACCAAGCGCGAGGCCCAAGTGATCGGCATTCACTTCTTCAACCCCGTGCCGGTGCTTCCTCTCGTCGAACTGGTCACGTCGCTGCTGACTTCACCGGAGACGGCATCGGACATCGAGAAGTTCGCCACAGACACACTTGGTAAGACGGTGGTCCGCTCGCGCGATCGTGCCGGGTTCATCGTCAACGCGTTGCTGATCCCCTACATCCTCGCCGCGATTCGCATGCTTGAGTCCGGCTTCGCCACCGCCGACGACATCGACACAGGAATGGTCAAGGGATGTGCACACCCGATGGGCCCGCTGCGGTTGGCCGATCTCATCGGTCTCGACACGGTGCGCGCCGTAGCCGAATCGCTGTACGGCGAGTTCAAGGAGCAGCTGTATACGCCGCCATCGTTGTTGCTGCGCATGGTCGAAGCCGGCCTGCTCGGCCGTAAGGCGGGACGAGGTTTCTATGAGTACTGAGCGAGACAGCAGGCTGCAATGGATCTATGCCTCGCGGGGTGCCGATCAACTTCGCGAGCGGTACAACGTGTGGGCTGCCGACTACGACAATGATCTCGACGACCT
>JAENVT010000228.1 GCA_016650435.1 Ilumatobacteraceae bacterium | reverse complement strand
TGCGTTGCCGATGTCGATCTGGCCGCAGGTGATACCAAAGGCGCGGCCGTCGAGTGCGATCGACTTGGTCAGACCGGTGATGGCGTGCTTGCTCGCCGTGTATGGCGCGGAGTTGGGACGCGGGGTGTGCGCCGAGATCGAACCGTTGTTGATGATGCGACCACCGGAAGGATCGTGTCGCTTCATCATTCCCATCGCTCGCTGCGCACACAGGAACGAACCGGTGAGATTGGTGTCGATGGCGCGTCGCCAATGTTCGAGGGACAGCTCGTCCAACGGAACGGCAGGGGCACCGACACCGGCGTTGTTGAACAACAAATCGAGCCGGCCGAACCGCTCGGCCGTTGCTGCGAACAACGCATCCACACTGGCAACATCGCTGACATCGGTTGGCTGCACCAGCGAGTCCGTCGAAACCAACGAAGCAGTCTCCGCTAGGGCATCCGTCCGACGGCCGGCCAGCACCACCGCGAACCCGTCTGCGGCAAGTCCGACAGCCACCGCCCGTCCGATGCCGCTACCGGCACCGGTCACCAGCGCGACGCGAGTGCTCATGTCCGTCGGCCGGCGAAGGCGGCGAATCGGTCGGCGGCGCTGGCACCGACGTCGGGTTGTTGCTCGTCGGCGTATGTGGCGGGGTTGCGGCCGAACTTCGCAAACCGCTGTTGCAGTACTTCCAATCCGGTGGCGTACATCGCCGGCGACAGGTCGGTCGACATGCCGGTCGCCTTGGCCAGATCCCACGAATGCGCCAACTGATCAGTAGCCCTCGCCACAACCGCCAACTGACCGGGTACCTCACCGAACGACAGCTTGAATGTGCGATCGAGACCGCCCGGCGCTTCGAACGTCGCCGCTGCTTCGGCAGCGGCAGCCGCGTAGGCGCCGGAGAGATCATCGCCGATCAGATCTTCTCCATCGGCAGGCGGATCACCTGCGATTCGACGATTGCCGCCGATCATGTGCTCGAGCAACTGGCGCACGTTCCATTCATCGCATGGAGTGGGTAGTTCGAACTGCGACCGATCGACGGCGTCGATCACATGCTGCGATACGTCCAACGCCTCACGGTGAAATGCCATGGAGTCCATGCGCGTAGTTTCGCACGCGGCCTCACGGAACGATTCACCGCACAGTCGTGCCGCGAAAGGCCGATTCGCTACAGTCGATCGAGCATGCGCATCGCGGTTGACGACCAACCCATCGAGTACGCCGACGGCGATTCTGTTGCTGTGGCCATCGCGCGCGCCGGGCAGCATCCGCAGCACGGCGGCACGTTGTGCCTCGCCGGAGACTGCGGAAATTGCTGCGCCGAAATCGATGGGATCGCCTTCACCCGCACCTGCCTGACGCCGGCCCGACCTGGTCTGCGGGTGGTTCGCCATCCGGCGGTCGGAGCCCCGGCCCTTCGCCTCGACCCGCCCGTCGATCCGGTCGCCCCGCCGAATTTCAGCACCACCACATTGCGCCGCCAGCACGCCGATCTCGTGGTGATCGGTGCCGGCGAATCGGGTGTCGACGCCGCGTCGACCGCGCGAGGTGAAGGCCGCAAAGTGACGGTGCTCGCCGGCGAACTAGGTCACGATGTCGTCGGCGTCTATCCAGGCCCGGTGGTGATCGTTCGCCAGGCCAACGGCGAGATGCTGCACGTACACGCCCACGACGTCGTGATCGCCACCGGTGCTGCGGAGCTGCATCCAGTCTGCGAAGGCAACATGCTGCGCGGCATCTACACCGCTGCGGCAGCGGAGCAACTGCGTGCTGCCGGCGTCGATCTCGGCGTCGTCGCGACGGTCGACCTCGAGCAACTCTCCCGTATCGAAGGCGTCGACGGCCGCGCCAGCATCGTCACCACGCAGGACGGCACGACGATGCAATGCGACTCCCTCGTCGTGACCTCAGCCAACGCAGCACCTCGTGACCTTCTGGCTCGCATGGTCGCAGACCCTCACGTCAGCACGGTCGGACCCGCTGCCGAGGCATTCGAACTGCCGCCAGCGCCGACGGCAGGGATCGTCTGCCCGTGCTCGAAGGTTTCGGTGGACGACCTGGAGATGGTGTGGGACAAGGGTTTCCAGCACCTCGAGTTGGTCAAGCGAGCTTCGTTGTGCGGTACCGGCACGTGTCAGGGCAGTGTCTGCATGCCTCACCTGCGGGCCTTCGTCTCCGCCAAGTTGGGCCATCCGGCTGCACCGTTCACCGGTCGCCCGGCATCGCGGCAGCTGACCATCAGCGAGGCCGCGGCCGACATGCACCTGGATCCGTTCCGGAGAACGGCGCTACACGACGAACACGTCGCGCTCGGAGCGCGCATGGACCGTTTCGGCGGCTGGTGGCGACCGTGGAACTACGGCGACTTCCTCGACGAGTACTGGGCGGTGCGCGAGGGCGTCTCGTTGGGCGACGTTTCGACGCTCGGCAAGATGATCGTCACCGGTCCCGACGTGGTCGAGGCATTGGAGCGCATCTACCCGACAACCATTCGCGACATACGTCCGGGCCGCAGTCGCTACGTATTGCTGCTCAACGAACGGGGTCATCTGATCGACGACGGCATGGTGTGTCGCGAAGCGACCGACGATGGCTCCGACCGCTTCGTGCTGACGTTCACCTCCGGTGGTGCGTCGTTCGCTGAGGCATGGATCCGCGATTGGATCGAATCGTGGGATCTCGACGTACACATCCTCGATCGAACGCTGTCGCTGGGTGCGATCAACGTGACCGGTCCGCTGGCTGGCGAACTTCTGCAGCGCGTCGGTCTTGCCGAGTCGCCGCGATTTCTGCAACACGTGCACACCGACATCTCCGGCATTCCGTGTCACGTGCTTCGCCTGTCGTTCACCGGCGAAGCCAGCTTCGAACTGCACCACCCGCGGATCCACTCGGTCGAGCTGTGGCAGAAATTGATGGCTGCCGGCCGCGATCTCGGCGTGAAACCACACGGCCTGCAGGCGCTGTTCGCGTTGCGGTTGGAAAAGGGTCACGTGATCGTCGGCATGGATACGGAGATGGACTCCACGCCACGACGACTGAACATGGATTGGGCGGTGAAGCTCGACAAGGCCGATTTCATCGGTCGCACGTCACTGCTGCGCACCGCGAGCCTCGATGATCACCGACGGTTGTTCGGGCTGACCATGCAGGGTCCGGCTCCGACGGAGGGCGCACCAATCTGGGTCGGCGGCGAGATCGTCGGCCACGTCACGTCGAGCTTTCACTCCCCCGGCCTCGGCCATGCGGTGATGCTCGGGTGGCAGAAGCACACCCCGTTTGCCGACACGGTGACCATCGACGGCCGCGAAGCCCAAGTCACCGACACACCGTTCTACGACCCGCAGGGTGCACGTGCGCGCGCCTGAGCTGCTGCACGGATTGCGCGTCGTCGCCAAACCGGCGGCGATCGACGCGGTCGAGTTGCCCAACGGCGCAACGATGTTGCGGATAGCGCCAGACGATGCGATCGTCGCCGGTGCCGCGACGCTGACGCTCGACGATCCATTCGCGATCATCGAGCCGGAGTACGCGTTCGTTCACTGGCGACTGACGTCGGAAGAGTTCGGCGATGTCACCGATCACATCGAATGGCCGCTTCCCGCGGCCGGCCAGCTGGGTCAAGGCCTGATCGCCGGCGTACCCGCCAAGATCATGGTGGCGTCCGACCATGTGTTGCTGATCGTCTCTGCGGGCCTTGCTCACGAACTGCTGGAGCGTCTCTGGTGAACGAGTTCGTCGAGACACTGCTCGAGTTGAAGTGGCACGAACCGAAATCGAGTTACGACGTCGTGATCATCGGCGGCGGCGGTCACGGTTTGGCG